>JAVBTP010000116.1:0-2738 GCA_031556115.1 Candidatus Adiutricaceae bacterium | reverse complement strand
GACCTCGGGGGCCGATGGGCGTTGGTGGTGGGGGCCGGCCGGGTGGGGCGGCGCAAGCTGGAAAAGATCCTCAGAGCCGGCGCCCGGGTCCGGCTGGTGGAGCCGAACCCGGCTGAGGAAATCGAATTATTGGCCAGCCAGGGCCGGATTGAGCTTTGGCCTTCATTTACCCAGACCCTTCTGGCGGGCGTCAGCCTGGTGTTCGCGGCCTCGGACGATCGGGAAACCAACCGAAAAGTGGCCCAGGCGGCTCGGGAGCGGGGGGTGTGGGTCAACGTGGCCGACGAGCCCGAATCGGGGGACTTCACCCTGCCGGCGGTGGTGGAACAGGGCGACTTCCGTCTGGCGGTGTCCACCGGCGGCGGCAGCCCGGCCCTGGCGGCCCGGACCGCGGCCCGGCTGCGGACCATGTTCGGGCCGGAATACGGCCGCCTGACCCGGCTTTTAGCCGCGGTGCGGCCGCTGGTGCTGGCCGGCGGGCTCCCGCCGGCGGCGCGGGAAGAGATCTTTCGGGGCCTGGCGGAGTCCGAGGAACTGCGGGGCCACCTGGCCCGCCATGAACTGGCGGCGGCCCGGGAGGCGGTGGAACGCGTGTTGACCCCTCTGGATCTGAATTTGCCTCCGGACTTTACTTTTGACGACGACTTGATATAGCCCGCCGGCCCCGGCCGGCATCCAACAGACAAACCTTGAAAGGCCCCTGTCGGGCGTCAAGCCCAAGAGGCGGATGCGGGAGGTTTCAATCATGTGCGGCAACGCCCATTAGCTACCCTGGAAGCGACACGGAAAACAACTATGCGGTTTTTTATTATCGGCGTCAGCCACCACCACGCTCCGGTGGCCATACGCGAAAAATTCGTGGGCTTAAGTGAAGCGGAACGTTTCTTTTACGACCGCTCGACCAAGGGCGGGGTTTTGGACGAAACCCTGATCATCTCCACCTGCAACCGGCTGGAAATCCTGGCCGTCTCCCGGCATCCTGACGCCGGGCGGCAAGTGGTTCTCGACACTCTGGCCGAGGCCGCGAACCTGCCGGCGGCGGACTTTCAACCCTACCTTCATGAATTTCACGGCCTGGAAGCCGCCCGCCACCTGTTCCGGGTGGCCGGCAGCCTCGACTCCCTGGTTTTGGGCGAACCCCAGATCCTGGGCCAGGTCAAGGACGCTTTCCGTCAGGCCCTGGCGCATCGCCGCAGCGGCCCCTTTTTGAACAAGCTGATGCACAAATGTTTTCGCGCGGCCAAGCGGGTGCGAAGCGAAACCTCTCTGGCCGGGGGAGCGGTCTCGGTGGCCGGCGCGGCCGTGGCCCTGGCCCGGCGCCTCAGCGGCGGCCAATTGGACAGGGCCTCGACCCTGTTGTTGGGGGCCGGCCCCATGGCCGCCCTGGCCGCGGCCAACCTGCGCAAACGGCCCCTGGCCGGATTGACCATCATGAACCGCACCCAGGCCAAAGCCGAAATTCTGGCCCAAAAGCACCAGGCCGTCGGCCGGCCGTGGGAGGAACTGGATCAGGCTCTGGCCAAAGCCGACCTGGTCATCGCCGCCACCGGGGCGCCAAACCCCGTGCTGACTTTTGCCCGGCTGGACCCGATCATGCGCCGCCGGCCCGACCGCCCGTTAACCATTATCGACATCGGCGTTCCCCGCAACGCGGCCCACGACGTCAAGCATCTGCCCCAAGTGGCCCTGCGCAACATCGACGACCTCAACGAAGTGGTTTGGGAAAGTCGGGCCGCCCGTCAGGAGGCGGCCCGCCGGGCCGAAACCATTATTGAGGAGGAAGTGGCCAAGTTCGGGCAGTGGCTGAAGACCCAGGCCAGCCGGCCCACGGTCACCGCCCTGACCCGCAAGGCCGAGCGCATCCGCCGGTTGGAGGTGGAGCGCACCCTCAGCCAGCACGATTTCAGCCCGGCCCAGGCCGAAGCGCTGGAAGTCATGACCGAAGCCCTGGTCCGTCGCCTGCTGCACGACCCCTTGGCGTTCATCAAAAGATCCATTCCGAACAACGGCCGGGAGGCCTGCCTGATTTCGGGGGGCTGCCAGCCCCAGAGCCATTGCCTGCATTCGATTCGGCAAGCTTTCAAGATCGAGTGCGAGTGAATGCCGACCAAGTGGAGCGGCTTTTCGATCCGCCCTGGCCGGACCCGGTTCCGGAGCGGCCCTTTCAGCCCTTTGCCGAACTGTGGCTGGCCGGACCCGTTCCGCCCCACTTTCGAAACGAGACCGTCACCAAGCTGGCGGCCCGGTTGATGCGGGTATCCGAAGCCGAGGCCGCCGACCTGGTGGCTTTCGGTGTGGTTTGGCTCGACGACCGGCTCTGCCTGGACCCTGATCAAACCCTCTCCGGCCACAGCCGTTTTCGGCTCAATCCCCCCGTTTACGGCCCTCGACGGTTTTACGAGCCCGACCCGGCCCGCATCGTCTGGGAGGACGAGGATTTGCTGATCTACCACAAGGAATCGGTCCGGCCTTCCCAGGGCGTGCCCCACGACGCGTACAACAACGTCCTGGCCGGCCTGGGGCGGCTTCTGGCCGCGCGGGGTGATCAGGACTGTCGGCTGTGGCTTTTGCACCGGCTGGACGCCGACACCTCCGGGCTTTTGATGCTGGCCAAAAACCAGAGGGCGGCCGGCTCGCTGGGCAAGGCTTTTCAGAACGGCCTGGTGGCCAAGGAGTACCTGGCCCTGGGGCTGGGCCGGCCCCCCCGGGAGAAGGAGTTCAGCGTCCAGGCCCCCATC
>JAVBTP010000240.1:0-2573 GCA_031556115.1 Candidatus Adiutricaceae bacterium | reverse complement strand
GAATACCGCCAGATCGCCCGGCTGCAATACTTCGCCCTGGGGGTGGCCGCTTTTCTGGCCCTGGTGCTGACCATGGTCCTGCGCTGGGTGGTGAGCCGGGGCGAGGCCATTCTGACCAAGCGGAACCTCGAACGCCAGGCTCTGCGGGAGCGGCTGGACCAGGCCGAACGCCTGGCGGGCCTGGGCAGCATGGTGGCCACCGTGGCCCATGAAATCAGAAACCCCTTGGGCATCATCCATTCCACCGCCGATGTCCTGAACCGGTTTCTGTCCACCAACCCCGATCAGGCCCGCCTGGCCCGGGCCATTGTCGAGGAGGCCGACCGCCTCTCCGAAGTGGTCACCGAGTTTTTGGATTTCGCCCGCCCTCCCTTCCCCAATCTGGCGCCGGTGGTGGTGGAAGACATTTTGGAGGAAATCCTGGCGTTTCTGGAAGTCACCCTGGCCCGGGCCGGGGTGGAGGTGCGCACCAGCTTTCGCCAGGACCCCACACCCGTCTCCGGCGACGGCTCCATGCTCCACCGGGTTTTTCTCAATATTCTGGTCAACGCCATCCAGGCCATGGATGACGGCGGCCTGATCACCGTCACCACCCGTCTGGAACCCGATACCAAACGCGGGCCTCGACTGCTGGTGGCCATTTCCGACACCGTGCAGGGCATTTCGGAGGAATCCGCCAAAAAGATTTTTTCGCCCTTTTTCACCCCCAAGGCCAAGGGCACCGGCCTGGGCCTGGTGATTGTCCGCAACATCATCGAAGGTCACGGCGGGGAGGTCGAGTTGGTCAACGGCCCGGCCGGCCAGAAAAACGAGGACGGCTCAGGGCCGGGCCTGACCGTTTTAATTCACTTGAACGTGTGAGCCATGGAAACCATACTGATCGTCGACGACGAAAAAAACTACCATCTGCCCCTGACCACCCTCTTCCGCCACGAAGGCTATGAGACCATCAGCGCCTACAGCGGGAACGAGGCCTGGGCGGTTTTGATGGAACGGGACGTGGACCTGATCCTGAGCGACATGACCATGCCCGACGGCGACGGCCTGGAGCTCCTGGCCCGGGTCAAGGCCAACAAGCCCGAGATCCCCGTGGTCATGCTCACCGCCTTCGGCACGGTGGAACTGGCGGTGGAGGCCATGAAGCGGGGGGCCTTCGACTACCTGACCAAACCCTGCCCCAATGACGAGATGCTGCGCACCGTGGCCAAGGCTCTGGAAGTCAGCCGCCTGGGCCGGCAAAATAAGGAACTGCGCTCGGCCCTGAACCAGCGCTACAGTTTCGGCAACATTTTAGGCAAATCCAAGCCCATGCTGGAACTGTACCAGGTGCTGGAAAAAGTGGCCCCCACCAAGGCCAATGTCCTGGTCACCGGCGAGAGCGGCACCGGCAAGGACCTGGTGGCCCAGGCCCTCCATTACAACGGGCCCAGGGCCGACGGCCCTTTCGTGGCCGTCAACTGCTCGGCCCTCTCCCCCACCCGTTTGGAAAGCGAACTGTTCGGGCACGAAAAAGGCGCCTTCACCGACGCCCGGACCAGCCGGGCCGGCCGGTTTGAAATGGCCGACGGCGGCTCGTTGTTTCTGGACGAAATCGGGGAAATGGATCCCGGCCTCCAGGTCAAGCTGTTGCGGGTGCTGCAGGAGAGGCGCTTCGAGCGGGTGGGCGGGGGCCGCTCCATCCAGGTGGATGTGCGCCTCATCGCCGCCACCAACCGCGACCTGAAACGGGAAGTGGCCCTGGGCCATTTTCGGGAAGACCTTTTCTATCGGCTGAACGTGGTGCATCTGTCGCTCCCCCCTTTACGCGAACGCCTCGACGATCTGCCGCTCCTGGCCGAACACTATTTGAAAATGTATGCCGAGGAAAACGGGGAGGCGCCCAAAACCCTGTCGCGGGAGGCCCTGCGCCTCCTGTTCGCCTACAGTTGGCCGGGCAACATCCGGGAACTGGGCAACGTCATCGAGCGGGGCGTGGTCCTGTCCTCCGGCCCGGAAATCGTGCCGGACGACTTGCCCGACGAAATCCGCCACCCCGCCCCGGCTCCCGATGCGGCGGCCAACGGGTCCGCCGTGACCCCGCCCCGCCAGGCCAGCGGGCCGCGCGGGGACGGGTTTTCCCGGGGGCGCGCGCCGGCCGCCGTCTCCCCCCACCCCGCCGGCGAAGCCGGGATGACCCCCTGGGTGGCCGAGGTGATGGCCATCCTGCCCCGGGACATCACCCTGGACGAGGCCGTTTCGGCCCTGGAGGAAGGGCTGGTGCGGGCCGCCCTGGCGGCCCGGGGCGGGGTCCAGAGCCATGCGGCCCAGGACCTGGGGCTGAAGAAAAACGTCTTCAAATACAAATGGGACAAGTATGTCGACCGCGAGCCCGCCCCCCTGGCCGAGGCCCTGGCCGGGGAGACGCCGGCGGGGCTGGGTCTGGTGGAGGCTCTGGAAACTCTGGAGGAGACGCTTCTGCGCGACGCCCTGGAGCGGGTCGGCGGGGTTCAGAGCCAGGCCGCGGATCTCTTGGGCATCAAGAAGAACCTGATGCAGTATAAGCTGAAAAAATTCAACATCAATCCCAAAAGCCC
>JAVBTP010000069.1:0-5004 GCA_031556115.1 Candidatus Adiutricaceae bacterium | reverse complement strand
AGGCCCCGGCCCAGACAGATCGGGCAGGTGATGAAATTGCCCATTTCAATGGAGGGCCGCAGCCGCTGGCGGGAAAGCTCCAACAGGCCAAATTTGGAGATATGGCCGAAATCGGTTTTGGCCTTGTCGTTCTTGGTGGCCTCGCGGATGCGCTTTTCCACCTCGCGGCGGTGCTTTTCCTCGCGCATGTCGATGAAATCCACCACCACCAGACCGCCGAGATCGCGCAGGCGCAACTGGCGGGCCACTTCGTCGGCCGCCTCCAGGTTGGCCTGAAGGGCGGTATCCTCAAGGTTTCCGTCCTTGGCCCCCCGGCCGGAGTTGACGTCGATGGAGACCAGGGCCTCGGTGGGGGTGATGACGATGGAGCCGCCGCTTTTGAGCTTGACCCGCTCGTGATAGATGGTCTCCAGTTGTTCCTCCAACTGGTGGCGGGCGAAGATGGGGCGCTTTTCCTTGTGGAGTCTGACCACCTTGGCCTGCTCCGGAGCGATGGCCTTGACGTAGTCCCGCACCTTGTGGAAGGTGGCGGGGTCGTCCACCAGGATTTCCCGAACCGCGGGAGTCAGGTGGTCGCGCAGAATTTTCACGGCCAAATCTTGCTCGCGGTAGATCAGCGAAGGCGCGGGGGCTTCCCGGCCTTGGGTCCGGATGTCCTCCCAGAGGTTGAAGACCTGGTAGAGGTCGGCGGCCAGTTCCTTTTGGGTGTGGCCTTCGGCCACGGTGCGGACGATATAGCCGCAGCCCTCGGGCACCGGCAGGCCGTCCGAGATCTGGCGCAGGCGGGCCCGTTCCTTGTCGTTTTCGATCTTGCGGCTCACCCCCACATGGTCGCGGCCGGGGGTCAGAACCACGAAACGGCCGGCCAGGGAGATGTAGGTGGTCAGGGCCGCGCCCTTGATTTCCGAGGGTTCCTTCTGCACCTGAACCAGGACGGGCTGCCCTTTTTTCAACAGTTTCTTGAGGTCCAGAGCACCGCGGCCGGTGGATTCCTCCTGAAAATATTCAGGGTGGATGTCGCCGATCTGTAAAAAACCGTTACGGTCGTTGCCGTAATTGACAAACACGGCCTGGAGGCTGGGCTCGACGTTTTGGATGACGCCTTTGTAGATGTTGCCCAAACTCAGTTCGCGCAGGCTGGAGTCGGTATAGTACTCCGCCAAATGTCCGCCCTCGTCGAGCATGGCCACCCGGCACTCTTCGGTGTCAATGGCGTTGATGAGAATTTTCACATATACTCCTAAATTTAATGGGACACCAAAGGTTCCCCGTGATTTAATGTCCCTGGCCCGGCCGCGGAACGGACCGCCCTCCCCCGCCTCGAACCTTCCCTGGCCGCTCCCGAAAGGATTGGACCTGGTACATGAAGGCTTCCAGACGGGCTTGGGTGTTGGTCTGGCTTTGGCCGTCAAAGGACAAATTTAAAGCCGGAAGGCCCGAACAGGTTTTCCGGAAATCCTGGATCAATCCCCCCACCACCATGCCGGGCATGCAGGTGAAGGGCATGATATTCACCAGCCCCGAGGCCCGGTGGTGGAAGAACTCCACCCCCTTGCCCAGGGACAAAATCGCTTCCCCCTGAAAACTGCGGTGTAAAAACTGTTCGCCGGCGGCCACCACTCCCTTGACCGGCGGGTCCACCGCGCCCTGGTGGAAAAAACCGCGCCAGGGCCTGGCCAGCTTTTTCAGCTCCCGGTTTTGCAGCCAGGCGAAACCCTTGTTTTTCAGCCACCCCCGCCAGTCGCCGCGCCGGCCCGCCCGCATGGCGTTGACATAGCCCACGTAAAAAACCCATTCGATGAACGGCGGGGCCACCACCTCGGCGCCCAGAGCCTCCAGGCGGCGGATGACCTCTTCGTTGGCACAGGAGTTCTGGCGGACATAAATTTCCCCCACCAGCCCCACCAGGGGCTTGGCGCCGGCCGGCACCCCCCGGTCGGTGGCCACCTCAAACCGGTCCCGGGCGGTTTTCATGACCCGGACCAGGTCGCCGCCGCTCTCCAAGGCCTTGACCAGATCGTCCAGAGCGGTCTGATAGGCCGCGTCGGCCGCGCCGGCCGAAGTCTCCCGGGGCCGGGTCTGGTACAGGGCCTTTTGCAGCAAATCGATCCCGGCTATGGATCGCCAAACGCGCATGAACAGGCTGTCATCGCTCCCGACCCGCCGCCCGGCCTCGTCCAGGGCCTGATACATGCCGCCGGTCTGGTCCAGGGAGACGACATCCAGTTCGTGCAGCCCCAGCCGCTTCGTCACCAGCCGCAGATAGCGGCCGTATTGCCCGAACCGGCAAGGGCCGTTGGAAGACGGCATCAAGAGAGCGCTGGCCGCCGGGTCAAAGCCCGGCCGCCGGGTCAGCTTGACGAAGTCGCCCACCGTCAACACCAGGGGATAACACTCCTTACCCGAGGTATGGGCTCTCCCCAATTCAATGGTCTCTCGATCCGAGGGCGGCAACGTCACCACCTGGGCTCCCACCCCCCGGACGGCCGCGGCCATGCCCTGGGCGTGATCACACATAGGGGATAAATAAATGGTCTGTTACAGTTGCGGGGTCCAGACCAGGTGTAGAGGCGCGGCCGCTTTTTTCCGCGCCGCCTCCCGGCCCCGGGCCCGCCTGGCGGCCAGGGAGTCCAAAAAGGCCTCCAACCGGGTCACGGCCCCCACGTCGGAGGAATGCTCGTCGATTTCGATCTCCAAAAAGGGCTTGTTTCCCAATTGGTGCTTGAAGAAGTGGATGATGAAGGAATCCGGCCCGCAGCCGAAATTGGAAATGTACAGGGCCTCCAGCCGCCGGTCGCCGGCGACGAGGTCGGCCGCGGCCGTGATTTTTTGGCCGTAACGCCAATAGTGGGACGCGGCCTCGCCGCTGTTGGTGTCCAGCGGCAGGAAATCCATGGGGAGGCCCATGACCCCGAGATCCGCCAGCTTTTGGTTCAGCCTGAGGTTGAGGCCCGGGTCGAAGCCGTTATAGGGCCGGGCCACCACCACCAGGGCCTTGTCCTCGGGCCCCAGTTGGGCCAGCATTTCCCGCCCCTTGTCCACCAGCCGGCGGCCGAAGGCGGCCTGGGCGGCCTGGGCCCGCTTCATGGCCTCCCGCACCCTGGACCGGGATACGCCCAGGGGAGCGGCGATTTTGACCAGGGAATCCTCCAGCACCTGGTCGCCTTCGCCGAAAAACACCGGCCCGCTGAGGAGGGTCGGGGAAATCTCGCCCAACGCCGCCGGCGCGGTATAGGCCAGGGACTGCACGTAGGGGCAGGCCGCGCTGTCCGGGGTGTGGCGTTCCTCGCCGTCGTCGAGGCCCCCCGAAGGGAGGTTGACCAGGGAGGGGAGGAAAATATAGTCAGGCCGCTTTTCGGCCAGATTCAAAAGATGCCCGTGGGCGGCCTTGATGGGAAAACAGAATTCGCTCCCCACCCGTTCGCAGCCCCGGTGGATGATGGTTTTGTTGGTGGGGTCGCTCCAGACCGGCTCAAAGCCCAGAGCGGCCCAGAACACGGCCCAGAACGGCCCCAGTTCCCCGAAAAACATGGTGCGGATCATGCCCACGGTCCGACGGGACGCGGTCTGGTCCCGGTCCAGAATCGCCCGGGCCTCGGGGGGGTTGAAAGCCAGTTCGGTGCGGTATTCGAAGAGGTCGGGCCAGCGGGGAGCGATCTTCTTCAGGCCGGCGTCTTCCTCGAACTTGCCGCAGCGGCTGCCGTAGAAGAAAGGCCGGCCGCCGTCCACCGTGACTTTGCGGACCTCGCAGCGGTTGGCGCAGCCCGCGCATTCGAAACTCTTGATCTGGTAGGGCCGGGTGGAGAGGTCAAACCCCACGAAACGGCTCCGGGCCCAGTCGCGGCGGTCGCGGGCGATGAGGGCCGCGCCCACGGCCCCCGTGACGTCGGCGTTGTCGGGCACGGTGACGGGACGGCCCAGCCGGTTTTCAAAGGCGGCGGCCACCCCCTGGTTGAAACTGGTGCCGCCCTGAAAGAAAATGCGTTTCCCCACCGGCCGGGTCTCCACCACCCGGCCGAGGTAGTTGGCCACGATGCCGTAACAGAGGCCGGCGGTCAGATCCTTATGGTCCACGCCCTTTTGCTGGTGGTGCACCAGGTCGGATTCCATGAACACCGTGCAGCGCTCGCCCAACGCCACCGGGCTCTGGCTGGCCAGGGCCGCCTCCCCGAACTCGTCGATGATGTTCAGGGCCAGCTTTTCGGCCTGTTCCTCCAAAAAGGAACCGGTGCCCGCGGCGCAGGCCTTGTTCATCATGAAATCCACGATGACCCCGTCGGCGAGGGCGATGTATTTGGAATCCTGGCCGCCGATCTCGAAGATGGTGTCGACCTCGGGGTCGATGGCCACGGCGGCCGTGGCCTGGGCGGTGTTCTCGTTGACGGGCATGTCCGCCCCGAGATAGTCGGCGGACAGGTAGCGGCCCGAGCCTGTGGTGCAGACCCCCAGCACTTCGGCTTTATCCCGCACTTGGGGCGGCAGGTTGGAAAAGCCCTTGGCAATGGCCTCCAGCGGCCGGCCGGCCGTGGGCAGATACTGACGGGACAACAGGCGGCCGTCCTCGGCCACCAGGACCACGTTGGTGCTCACCGAGCCCACGTCCACCCCGATGTAGACCGGCATGGCCCCCTCCACCGCGCTCCAGTCGAACTCGGCGGTGCCCGGCTTACGTTCGGGGCGCTTCAGGGGCGCCAGGCGGTCCGGCGGCCGGTGGCCCCGGCGGAGAAAAGCCCGCAAGGGGCCCAGGTCCAGCCCCTGGCGGCGGCCCGCGGCGGCGGCTCCGGCCGCGCGGGCCGCGCCCAAAGCGCCGAACACGAAATGGGTTTCGGGAATAATCAATTGGCCGTCGGCCAGGTCCAGCACGTCTTTCAAGGCCCGAATCAAGCCGGGATTGGCCGCCACCCCGCCAGTGAACAGGACCGGGGCGGGCAGAGGCCGGCCCTTGGCCAGGCCGCTTTTGAGGCTGCGGGCCATGGCCAGGCAGAGACCGTAGATGATTTCGTA
>JAVBTP010000046.1:0-3895 GCA_031556115.1 Candidatus Adiutricaceae bacterium | reverse complement strand
GGCCGGCCTCAGCGCCGACGGCTTCGAACCGGTCATGTCCGAAGACTGCCTCACCCTCAATATCTGGGCGCCCGAAGGCGCGCGGCCCGGCTCCAGGCTGCCGGTCTACATGTTCATTCACGGCGGGGCTTACGCCGCCGGGGTCAGTTCCATCCCCCTCTATGACGGCGCGAACTTCGCCAAGAGCGGCGTGGTCTTCGTTTCCATCAATTACCGGCTCAACGCCCTGGGATTTCTGGCCAACCGGGAAACCCTCAAGCGATACGGCACCACGGGCAACTGGGGCCACCTCGACCAGATCAAAGCCCTGGAATGGATTCGCGACAACATCTCGGCCTTTGGCGGCGACCCCGACAACGTGACCATCGGCGGCGAGTCGGCCGGTTCCTACAGCTGCTCGGCCCTGATTCTCAGCCCCCTGGCCAAGGGACTGTTCCATAAAGCCATTTTGGAAAGCGGCACGATCCTCTCCGTTCTCAACAACAACACCTATGGGCAGGGCGATCTGGAGCGTTCCATCAGAATGTCCATGATGCTGGGTGAAAGTTTCGGCGTCAAAAATGATGATGCCGAAGGGCTCCAGGCCTTCAGAGCGGCCGATGCGGCCACCATGGCCCAGATGTGCCGCTTCGACCTGAATTTCATCAACTTTGTGGCCTATTTCTTCATGCCGGCCTTTGACGGGCGGGTGCTGCCCGCAAATCCCAGGCTGGCTCTGGAAAAAGGCGAGTTCAACCGGGTGGGCCTCTTGTTCGGCTTCAACCGGGATGAGGGCTCGATATTCATCCCCCGGCCGATTTCCGAGCCTCAATATAAGGCCCTGGCCACGTATATGTATGGATCTGACCTGGCCGGTGAATATCTGGCCGCCTTTCCCGCCGACGCGGAAAATACGCCTCAGGAGCGGGCCCGGGAACTGGTCTCGCTGGCTTTTTTCCAGGCCGAGATGAAGACCCTGGCCGACGCCCTGGTCAAACACGGCCGCCGGGACGTGTATGGCTATCACTTCAGCTACGCCTCGCCGGAGGCTGTGGAAAAAGGCCTGGGCGCCCAGCATGGGGCCGAGTTGGCCTATGCCTTCAAAAACTTGGCGGCCGGCGGCCTAGGCGACCCGACTCCGGACCAGAAGAAGCTGGCCGAGGAAACGCACGCCCGCTGGGTCAATTTCATCAAAAACGGCGACCCCAATAAAGGCGCGGCCACGCCTTCCCAGGCGGTCTGGCCCCGCTACGAGCCTGAAAGCGGCGAGATGCTGCGGCTGGACACCGAAGTGACGGTCGAACCCATGCCGGGGCGGCCCGAAATCGAATTCGTGCAGACCCTTTCCGTCCGCTGACGGTTTGAGCGAAAACAAGGGCTTCGGAATCACCCGAAGCCCGTAAAATCCGTGACGCGCCGGTCCGGCGATGAACATGTTCAGCGGCCGGGGTCTCTATTTGGACAGCAATGGTTTTTATGGCCGGCTCAACCGCAACCGGCCCCGTGATGATCGCAGTCACAGCCGCCGCCGCAGCCCAACAGGCCGGCCGCCGACAGAAGCTCGCCCACCAGGGCCATCTCCATCAGCTCCAGACATTCATAGGCAATAAAAATCGGGGCCGAGGAGTCGAACAGCACCTGGACTTCGGCCGGGAACTCGTCGTCGGCTTCGAAAAAAACCACCTGAACCGGGAAGAAAGGCAAGTCGTGGAACAGCCAGGCCTCGCCTCCGGAGGAAGACAGGCCCTGATGGCGGCCGCCCACCTTTTGGGCCGCCTCGGCAAAGGCGGCGTAACGGTCGCCGAACCTGTCGGTGAGGGGCCGGATGAGGTTGCCGCTGGGGCTGGCCCCGCTGACCGCCATGCCCGTCAGGCGGCCGATGGGCAGCCACTGGCCGGTGAGTCCGGCCCGCCCCCGGCTTCGGAGATAGTGGGCCAGGAGACCCTGGTGCAAGGGGGCCACCGGCCGGCCGTCGGCCGCTTCCACGGCCTGGTTCCCCACCAGGTAGTCCCGGCCGAAAAGCCTCACCGTCACCCGGCCGTCGACGTTGACGTTCAGGCCCAGGGCCGGAGCCTGGGCGGCCAGGTCGGTTTCCGCCAAACCGGCCGCCTGGTTGAGGCAATAGTGTTCCCAGTTGCCTGACAAATTGAGGTGGGCCATGCTTCTTTCCTCCATGGGGTAGGTATGCGGGTTACGCGGGGCATGTGGCCGATTGTAATAAAACGGGCGCGGAAAGACAAGGGGCGGGCGTAGAACCGCCGCAACGGGGAGGCCCGGTCATGAGCCGGCGACCAAGGCCGAAAACAGAACGCTTGACATCCGGCCGGACCGCAGTACAATAGCTGGAAGCGCGGCCCAATGCCGGGCCGCCCCGCCACACGTAGAAAGGTCCCCCCACGATGCTTATCCCCGCCCTGGTCGTTTTGGAAAACGGCCGCCGTTTCAGCGGCCAAAATCTCTCCGTTCCCGCCCAGTTGGAGGGCGAAGTCGTAATCGTCACCGACTACGCCGACTATCAAGGCATCTTATGCGACCCGGCCCTGGCCGGGCGTGTTGTTTTAATGACCTATCCCCACGTGGGGAACACCGGCTGGACCGAAAGCGATCGGCCGATCCAGGCCGCCGCCGTGCTGATGGCCCATGCCGAGGATTTTTCCGCCCCCAACGGTTCGACCCTGGCCGAAGCTCTGCGACGGGCCGGGGTGCCGGCCATCGGCGGCCTGGAGACCCGGGCCCTGGCCCGAGCTCTGGTGGACGGCGGCTTCCGCCGTCTGCGTCTGTCCACGGACGAGCGCGATCCGGCCAGGCCGGCCCCGTCCGCCGCCGGCGGGCCGTCGCTTTTCTACCGCGCCGAAACGATTCCCCCTCCCCTTCCCGTCCAGGGGCGGCGCACCGACCTGAAAAAAATCCTCATCATCGGTTCCGGCCCCATCGTCATCGGCCAGGCCTGCGAATTCGACTACTCGGGCGTCCAGGCGGCCAAGACCCTGAAAGCCGCCGGCTACGAGGTGGTCCTGATCAACTCCAACCCGGCCACCATCATGACCGACCCCGAGCTGGCCGACCAGACCTATGTGGAACCCCTCAAACCCGAATATGTGGAAGCGGTCATCGCCAAAGAGCGGCCCCAGGCTCTCTTGGCCACCATGGGGGGCCAGACGGCCCTGAACATGGGCATGATGCTCAGCGAAAACGGGGTTCTGGCCAAATACGGGGTGGAGCTCATCGGCGCTGATTACGAAACCATCAAGCGGTCCGAAAACCGCGACAGCTTCAGGGAGACCGTGACCGCGGCCGGGCTGGCCGTGCCCCAGAGCGGGGTGGTGGAAGATCTGGCCTCGGCCCGGAAGCTGGCCGCCCACATCGGCTTTCCCGTCATTGTCCGCCCCAGTTTCACCCTGGGCGGCGCCGGCGGCGGGGTGGCCTGGAACCAGGAGGATCTGGCGGCCATTGTGGAACTGGGCCTGGGCCTGAGCCTCAACCACCAGGTGCTTTTGGAAAAATCGGTCATCGGCTGGAAAGAGCTGGAACTGGAGATCCTCCGCGACCGGAAAGGGCAGATGGTGGTGGTCTGCACCATCGAAAACGTGGACCCCATGGGCGTCCACACCGGCGACTCCATCACCGTGGCCCCGGCCCAGACCCTCACCGGGCCCGAGATCGACCGCCTGATCGACCAATCCCGCCGGGCGGCCGAGGCTCTGGGCATTCGCAACAGCGGCTGCAATCTCCAGTTCGCCTTGAATCCGGACAACGGGGAACTGTTGATCATCGAGGTCAACCCCCGGGTTTCCCGTTCCTCGGCCCTGGCCTCCAAAGCCACCGGGGTGCCCATCGCCAAGATATCCTCGCTTCTGGCCGTGGGCTGGGGCCTCGACGAAATACCCCTGGAGATGACCGGGGAGATCCTGTCCCA
>JAVBTP010000130.1:0-3223 GCA_031556115.1 Candidatus Adiutricaceae bacterium | reverse complement strand
GGAAGGGGTCCAGGGGATGTTATTACTCCGGCAACCAAATAAGTCATACCCGTGATTTCGCCAAAGCCCGAAATCACTGGACTTCCGCCGCCGAGAACCGACTTCGCCAACCGCCGGGTCAATATCCCCTTGCGGGGTCTGGGGCGGAGCCCCGGTCTTCCTCCGTTAACCGGGCCGTCAGGGTGGGGCTGGGGCGGAAGACCAGGCCCAGGCGTTTGGTCGAGCCCTGATAACGCCGCACCTCGAAGCGGCCGAAACCGCGGAGGATCACGGGCCGTTCCCCGGCCAGGGCCGCGGTCAGCCCGTCGAGGATCTCTTTTAAAGCGGCGCGCAGAAGTTCGGGGGGGAACTCCGGCGCGCGGCTTTTCAGTTCGGCCGCCAGGCGGCGGCGGGTCAACACCGGGGGGGGCGTTTTCATGGCCGTTCCCAGTTACTTCTTGCCCAGGCGCCTCATTTCCGCGACCTCATAGGCCGCGTTGGCCTGGCTGAGTTTTTTCTGTTCCTTCAAAATATCGCCCAACACCTTGTGCGCGGTGTAGCTTCTGGGGGCCAGGCGGGTGGCCAGCTGGGACTCGGCCAGGGCGGCCATGTTGTCGCCCAGCCTCTGGTGGCACATGGCTATCCAGATATGCGGCTCGGCCACGTCGGGTTTGACCGAAACCAGGCGCTTCAAGAGGGCCATCGCCTCCTTGTAACGGTATTCGCCGTACAACAGCTTGGCTTTGGTCAGCACCAGTTCGCCGTGATACGGCCATTTGGCCAGGCCGCGTTCCAGCCACACCCGGGCTTCGTCGCCCTGCCCGATGCTGAAAAGATATTTCATGAACTGGACCGTCTCGAGGTGGTTGGGATTGGACTTCAGGCCGCACTCCAGGGTCTGGCCCAGATCCTTCATTTTTTGCCCTTCCTCGAAATTGCCCATCTCCATCAAAAGGTCCCCCATCAGGGTATGGGGCCGGGGCTCCCGCGGATGGAGATCGGCCAGGGTCCGGTAGATGGCCAGGGCCTCCTCCCGATGTTTATTTTTGCGATAAAAATCCGCCAGGCGGTATTGCAGGTCCTCGCTGTCGGGATCCAGGGCCACGATTTCCAAAAAGTACTTCAGGGATTCGTCATACTGCCCCTGCTTTTGATAAATGTTGAACAGGCGCCAGCGGATGCCGACGTTATCCGGCGAGAGGGCGGCCGCTTCACGCAGGGCGGCCAGGCCTTCCTCGGTCTTCTGCTCCTTGAGATACAATTCGCCCACCGCCATTTTGGCATTGGCGTCCCGCGGGTTTTCCTTCAGCCGCCGCATCAGCCGGCCCCAGCGGACCAGCCGCTCGCCTTCGACCGTATTCCCCAGCTTGATTTCGGCCTCGCCTTTCATAAGGTGGAACTCGAAGTCCTCGGGATGTTGGGCCAGGCCGGCCGAATACACCTGATGCGCCTTTTTGTTGGCCCGCAGCTCAGTGTAGACGCGCCCCATGGTCTTCAAGAGGTCGCGATTGCCGGGGGAGTAGAAGTGGGCGATCAGCACCGGCTCGATCAGGGACACCGAGACCTTGGGCTGTTTGCGCTCCAGAAAGGCCTGGGCCAGGCCGGCGGCGGCGTCGATGTCGTCGCGGTTGTGGAGGATCCGCTCGAGGCTCTCGGCAATGGTGAATTCGCGGTTGGCCTCCTCGGTCAGGCCCATGCGGAAATAAGCCCGGCCCAGGCCGTCATAGCCGGCCGCCGCCAGGGGCCTTAAGGCCAGAAGATCGCGATACCACCGGACGGCTTCCACCAGGCGGCCTTTGTGGGCCAGGGTGTTGGCCCGCTTGAGCATGCCGGCGGGCTTGCGCTGGAGACCCAGGGAAAAAATGATCCGGTCAAAGATGTCGTCCAGGGGGGGGATGGCGGTAAATTTGCTCCACAGCCAGTGCCAAAAAGTCTTTACCGTGACGAAGACCACCGTCAGGCGGCCCCCGGACTCGCGCCCGTTTTTTGACACCCCCGCCGTCCCGCCAGCCACCGACCCGGCCACAGGGCCGCTCAGCACGCCCTGAGGGAAATCGCTGGCCGTCGGTTCCGGCCTGGAAGCCGACGGCGTTTGGCCCGGAGCGGGAAAAGCCGCCCCCCCAAACTCCCCCGGGGCCGGGGGTGGACCGGAGGGAAGTTGGCTTTCACCGGCGGAGGGCAACAGGCCGCCAAGGTCGATTTCGCCGCCGTCGGCGGCCGACTCCATATAGGCCGTGGCTCCGGCCGCCTGGTCCAAAGGATGGCCGCCGGCCTGGGGCTGCTCACCCATTTCTGCATGTTTGTCATCGGCCATGGTTCACGCTCACGAAAGGGAATGATCGGCTGTTAGACCGTCCTGAACTCATGCAAATTAGAAGCCAACATTTGCCATCCCCGGCGGGCCGGCTCAGGCCCCGGCCGGGAAAGCGCCTTTTTCGAGGTTCCCATAAATGAGAAATTGAGATATACTTTCAAAAGAATATCCGGAGAATTTTAAAAATTCACCATTTTTTGAGGATCCCGGGTAATTCAGGAAGGAGTGCGCGGATGAACCTCGATAAAATTCCCGTGGGTGTTAACCCTCCTTACGATTTCAACGTCATCGTGGAAATTCCCCAGGGCGGGTTTCCGGTGAAGTATGAAATGGACAAGGCTTCGGGGGCCATGTATGTGGACCGGTTCCTCAACACGTCCATGACCTACCCGGCCAATTACGGTTTTATCCCCCATACCCTGGCCGCCGACGGCGACCCTTGCGACGTCCTGATTCTGGACCGGTCCCCGGTGGTGCCCGGGGCGGTGATCCGGGTCCGGCCCATCGGCGCCCTGGTCATGACCGACGAAGCCGGGGCCGACGATAAAATTATAGCCGTGCCCATCGCCAAACTCAACCCGTATTACGCCGAGGTCGAATCCCCCGACGACCTGCCCCAGGTGCTCAAGAATCAGGTGGCCCACTTTTTCCAGCATTATAAAGACCTGGAAAAAGGCAAGTGGGTGGCCGGCCTGCGCTGGGTGGGCTACGAGGAGGCGGTGGCCCTGGTGATGGAGGGCATCAGGCGGGGGCGGACGGGCCGGGCCAAAACCGCCGCCAAACCGGCGGCCAAACCCCAAGCCGGCGGACGGGCCAAAACCGCCGCCAAGCCGGCGGCCAAACCCCAAGCCGGCGGCCGAACCAAAACCGCCGCCAAACCGGCGGCCAAACCCCAAGCCGGCGGACGGGCCAAAGCCATGGGCCGTCCCC
>JAVBTP010000208.1:0-6507 GCA_031556115.1 Candidatus Adiutricaceae bacterium | reverse complement strand
GGCCGGGGCCAAGACCATCGCCCAGGACGAGGAATCCTGCGTGGTGTTCGGCATGCCCAAGGAGGCCATCAAAACCGGCTGCGTCGACAAGGTGATCACCTTAAAGAAGATTCCCCAAGGGATCATGGATATGATATAATTTGTCATCCACCCGTCCGATGTTTCAACCGCGAGGTGGAATTGTACGCTGGTTCGAGGTCCTCTTGAAAAAATCCGACAAATCCGTGGCCGGCTCTTCCTGTCTGGACGAGGAAAGCGGCCTGTATACCCCGGGACACTTCAAAGCGGCCCTGGGCCTGGAACTGGCTCGTCTGGATCGTTGGGAAAGGCCTCTGAACCTGGTGCTCCTGGATCTGCCCGACCTGGTCGGGGAGCGCGGCTGGGCCGCTTTCGGCCGGCTGATCCGGGCCTCTTTGCGCAATATCGATCTGGCCGCCCGCCTGGGCGACCACCGGGCGGCCGTGCTTTTACCCGACGCCGACAGCCAGCGCGGCCGCCGCTGGCTGGTTTCGTTTTTGGCCGGCCTGAACCGGGACCCGGACCTGGCCGGGCGGCCAGTGACCTTCGGCCGGGCCCTGGCCCGGCCCTGGGAAGGCCGCCAAACCGAGGAGCTCCTGGCCCTGGCCACAGCCGGCCTGGGCCGTGAGGAACTCGCCCTGACCGCCGCCCAGGGCGACGGCGAACCCGACGGCGAAGCCCGCACGGCCATTGCCGCCGAGGAGCGCAACCTGCTCTTCGCCGGTTTTCAAGCCTTGGGGGCCGCTCAGAACCATTAGAGCGTTTTGCGATGTAACCGTATTTTTGCGCGGCAATCTCAAGCACGATTTTTCGCGCCAGCCCAAAAGGCCTCCGGGCCGAATCGACAAAAGGATTTCGAATGCCTCTCCCCGCATTGACCATTGGTGATAAGACCCTGCCGCTGCCCGTAATCCAAGGCGGCATGGGCATCGGCGTCTCTCTGAACAACCTGGCCTCGGCGGTGGCCAACGAAGGGGGGATAGGCGTCATTGCCGGCGCTCTCATCGGCTTTAACGACAAAAACATAGCCAAGGATCCGGAGGGGGCCGACCAGCGGGCCCTGACCGCTGAAATTCGGGCCGCCCGCCAAAAAAGCGAGGGCGCTTCCGGGCTCTTGGGGGTCAATATCATGGTGGCCGTGACCAATTTCGCCGTTCTGGTCCGCACCGCCCTGGCCGAAAAGATCGACGTCATTTTCTCCGGCGCCGGACTGCCGCTGGACCTGCCCGCCTATCTGCGGGAAGCGGCCGAAAAGGCCCAGGAGGAGATTCAGACCAAACTGGCCCCCATCGTCTCCTCGGCCCGGGGCCTGACCCTGATCGCCAAAAAATGGTTTTCCAGCTACAATCAAACCCCCGACCTGGTGGTGGTGGAAGGGCCCCGGGCCGGCGGGCACCTCGGTTTTAAGCGGGCTGAAATCGAAAGCCCCGAGCATCGTCTGGAAGTGATCATCCCCCAGGTGGTGGAAGCGGTCAAAGCCTTTGAGGACAAAGCCGGGCGGGCCATTCCGGTGATCGCCGGCGGCGGGATTTTCACCGGCGGGGACATTTACGAAATCATGAAGCTGGGGGCCTCGGGCGTGCAGATGGGCACCCGTTTTGTAACCACCTGGGAATGCGACGCCTCCCTCACCTTCAAAAAAGCGTTTCTGGAGGCCAAAGACGAGGACCAGATGATCATCCAGAGCCCGGTGGGCCTGCCCGGCCGGGCCATCCGCTCGAAATTCCTCGAGGATATGGAAAACGGCCTGAAAAAGCCGCCCAAATGCATCTACCAGTGCCTCAAGCCCTGCGACTCCGAAGTCGCCCCGTATTGCATCAGCCTGGCCCTGGTCAACGCCCAGAAAGGGCTCCTGGATCGCGGCTTCGCCTTCGCCGGCGCCAACGTGGGCCGGATCAAGGACATTGTCTCGGTGAAATAGCTGATCGAGTCCCTGCGTGAGGAATATGAGGAAACCGTGGCCCGGGCGGCCGTGGCCGCCGCCTGACCGGCGGAACATATAGATCCGGCGGCGGCGGCCCGCCGGCTCGCGGATCGCCGGCGCCCTGTACCTTCAAGAGTCACCGGGCGCCGGTTTCGGCAATCAGTCTTTTTTGGGGGAATGCACCGGCAACGGCTTGGGCGCCGGCCAGGGTTCCCTGGCCACTCCCCACAGGGAAGCCGGATTGACCAGGTAGACGGGCTCGCTCCCCTCCAGGCCGGGGTGGCGTTCGATCACGTTATGGTCCGCCAGATCGGCCAGAGCCCGGTCCAGTTCCTCAGGGGAGGCGTTCCAGCGGTCCCGGATGGAGCCCAGCTCCGGACGGACCCCGTCGCCCACCAGGGCGGTGATGAGAATATAGGCCGACGTGGCCGTGACCGAAAGCCCCAGGTTGAAAATCTGGGTATCCATGGGCGAACAATCGAAAGTGGCGGGGGGGCGGTTCATAAGGCGGCTCCTCTGGCGCGTTTTCTTGGCCGGCGTAATCCGGACCGGAAGGGGCTGTTCCGCGAGGGGTCGCGCCCGCCATCGATCCGGAGGCTTTGTTTTATGATAACCGATCCGACGGATCGACACAACAGCCAGGAGCGGAGCGGCCCGCCGGCGGCCCGCCGTCTGCTGGCCCCCCACCTCTGGCCTTTCCGGCCCGAAACGGGCGCGGCTGAAGAAGACGGGGGACCGTGGTTCTACCTCTCCTGGCCCGGCTGGGAGCTGTATCTGGCCCGCCGGTGGGGCTGGAAGCCCGCCGGCCCTGAAGCCCCCCGCCCCCTGCTCCTGCCTGACCTGACGGATCCGGAGCGGGATTTCGCGGCCATCGACCAGCTCATCCGCAAGGCCGCTGAAATGGGGGCCGGCTTTCTGGCCTTAATCGGACGGCCGCCCGAAAGCCTGGCCGAAGTGCGCGGCGCCCTGCGCCATTACTCCCCCGAAGAAAAAACCGCCCCGGCCCCGGCCCTCGACGACCGCTCCTACCTGGCCCTCTGGGCAGCCACGGAATATCAGGCCCGCCAGAGCCGTGACCTGTTGGCCGAAACCGCCCGGCGCCAGAAGGCCATGTGGGCCGCCTTGAAAGGCGAAGAGGCGGAACCGGCGCCCGGGGCCCTTCAAGCGCCGCCGGACGGAACCGGAGAGCCGGATCGCCGCGCGGCCTATGCCTGGCGGTGCTGGCGCCGCCTGGCCGCGCCCCTTTTGCGGCCGTCGGACATCCTCATTCCCACCGCGCCCGGGCCCGACGATCAGGAGTAAGGTTCATATAAAGAGTAGCATTTTGCATGTAAGTCCGAAATAACCTTAACTGATCTTTCGCGTTCACCTGATTCGTTCGGTGAAAGAACAGACTTTTAAGCGCTTATAGATCAACGTCTCTTTATCTGCCACTAGAAAATACATCTTATGGTCGTACCCGTGATTTCGCCAAAGCCCGAAATCATTAGGTTTTATTATCCGAGAACCGACGTCGTCAGTTGCCGGGTTAATAATAGAAAATTTCAGCTACAATGAGAAGTATTATCATACAAATTAGCCCATAGATCACAGTTGTGATTAATTTTCCTTCCAACTTTGTATTTGATGGATGCTTCGTTTTGGCATCTAAAGCGCGTCCATATGTAAATATTCTCGCAGGGAGGTGTCTTTCCATCTCTCGAAGAATTGAAAAGTGGACCCGCATTTCAGAGCTTATATATTTAAACATTTTAGACCAAAAATAGAGCATTATAAAGCCAAGGACCGCTATACAAATGGCCTCTAAATTCCCCCCTTTACTATACAAAGCCGACACCATAGCAAAAATGGCCGCAGCAAAACCCATAAAAACGGATATCTGGGTCCATCTCCGCCGCTGAGCATTTAGCACAAGGTCAATATATTTTGTATACATCCCTAAAACAACACTTTCATATCCCTCGACACAGGACGCTTTCTTCAAATCTCGTCTAACAAATACCGCACAATATTCTTCAATAACATCATTAGGCTCGTATGCCTGTTTTAACTTTTCAAACATACCACAGGTGTCTTTAGCACAAACTCCGGCACGGCTGAAAATCTCTTTGGCATAAGACAAGAGATCAAGATGCAAGGTCCGAAAAGCGACTGTCACCTCTTCGCCGAAATGACCAGGTTTGCCAACTGACCGTCTGGGTAAGGCGGCAACGGTCATTGCCGTGGCCTCTTCTACCCATTGGGTTAGAACACTATCATTAAATGCTTTTGCGGCTTCCACAACCAAGGTATACCACTCTTTCCAATGTTCCTTGCAAGCCTCTGTATCGCACTGCAATTGGCTTTCAGTCATGTTGTGCCTTTCTCATGTATTGGAAACTAATTGATAATCGAGACGAATTACCGGCGGGCGGCCGCCAACTCGTGGGCCAGAACCAGCGACGCGGTGAAAACGAGCCACCAGCCCGGCAGGGCGGCCAGGGAGCCGAAGTGGCGCGCCCCAAGGCCCACCAGGGCCGGCCAGACCGCCGCCCCGGCCAGGGCCGCCCCCACCTGAAAGCCGATCACCTGGTCGGACCGCGCCAGGCCCACCCGGGCGGGGGTGGCGTGCATCATGACCGGGTACAGGGGGGAAAGCCCCAACCCCACCAGGCCCAACGGCCAGACGGCCGATCCCGGCCCCAGGGCGACCCATCCAAGGCCGCCCAGAACCAGGGCCAGCCCGCCGCGCGCCAAAGCCGCCCGGCCCACCCGGCCGGCCGCGAAACCCGCCGCGAACCGGCCCAGGGTCAGGCCGGCCCAGTATACAGTCAAAGCCGCCCCGGCCAAAGCCGGCGAGACCCCCCGCACCTCCACCAGATATGAGGCTCCCCACAGGCCGGTCACCACTTCCACCCCGGGGTAGAGAAAATAAAAACCCACCCCGGCCGCGGCCCGCCGCGCGCTCCAAGCGGCGCCCGCCCGCCCGGCCGAACCTTCCGGCCGGCCGCCGGTGGCGGCGGCCTCGGGCTCCCGCCACAGTTTCAAGGTTTTCCAAAAAATCAACCCCAGGGCCAGTTGCGGGACGAAGAGCGCCAGATATCCGGCCCGCCAGCTCAGGCCCAGGCCGTAGGCCGCCGTGAAGACCAGGGGGCCGCCGGTGGCGCCCAGACCCCAGCAGCCGTGAATCCAGGTCATCTGGCGGGCGGAGTAATGGCGTGACATGTGGGCGTTGACCGCGGAATCCACCGCCCCCTGTCCCAGGCCGAACACCACGGCGCAGGCGGCCACCACCGCGAGGGAAGGCGCCAGCCCCTGGCCCAGCCAAGCCCCGGCGGTCATCAAGGCGCAGACGGCCAGGATCTCCCCGGTCCCGCATCGTTTCATGATCCAGGCCGTGGCCAGGCTCGCCAAAACGGAAATGACCGTGACCAGGCTCATCAGGCCCCCGGCCCATTCCAAGCCGACGCCGAAGCTTTGGCGCATCGCCGGCCAGGCCACCCCCAGGACGGTGTCGGGCAGCCCCAGGCTGACAAACCCCAGATACAGGACAATCAACAGCCGCCGCCGACGAACGCGCTCGTCCATTGATCCCTCCGTTCATGAGGTGGGGATTTTTTTACGAATCATCGCCCTGGCGGCCGCGGACCTGAAAAGTCTTCCAAACGCCCGAGCCCCAAGGGGGCGACCAGGCCGATCCGCCCGATTTGCGGAAAACCTTAGCCCTCATCGTCTTCCTCGGCCACCATCAGGCTGTCCTGATCCAGGTCCTCGTCGGGCGTTTCGGGCTCCAGCCGGAAGGGTTTCTCCGGCGGTTCCACCAGATCGGGGACCACGCTGCCGGTCAAAGGCGGCAGCGCTTCCCGTTCCGGAATCCGCGTCAGCCTCATGGCCCCCCACTCCCCCACCACCAGGGAGGCGGCCAATTCCAGCCCGGCCCGGGCCGCGGCGCGCAACAGGTGGGCGGTCTGCGCGCCCGGGGCGAAACCGCTGACGATCAGGGCCCCGTCCGGCGCCAGCCAAGAGGCCAGGGCCCGCAAGCGGCGGGCCGCCAGATAGGGGGAGAGATGAACGGCGATGAGCCCGAAACGGCCGAGCCAATCGTCTCGTTTGCGAGCCAGCACCGTGAAGGGCTGATCCGCCGCTTCCGGTTCCGCCTGATGGCCGTTGGCCGCCAAGAGTTCCAACGTCGCCAGTTGGGCGGCCGCGCCGGCGATGAGGCTCAAGGGCCCGACCCCACGCCGGACGGCGGCCGGCACCGCGGCCGACGGCCTGGGTGTCATAAACAGGGCCGGCTGGCCCCGGGTCTCGGGAGCCCCCGGCGGCGGGGCCAGGTGATCGACCGTGAGGGCGAGAAGCAGTTCCTCCCCGATCCACCAGCGCCGGGCGGCGGGCCAGAGGCCGGGCAGGACCAGTTCGTCCGGCGCCGGGTCAGCCTGTTCCCCACCCGCGGGCCCCATCCGCAGCCGCCAGGGGCCTAACGTGGACGGCGGGTCCGCTGGGGGGAGGTCAAGAATCCGGCTGACCGTGAGCTCCACTACATTCTCGGACCGGGCCCGCTCCACGGCCCGGCAGCTTTCCTCCCA
>JAVBTP010000191.1:0-3125 GCA_031556115.1 Candidatus Adiutricaceae bacterium | reverse complement strand
GTGCATCGTGTCGCCTTCCTTGACGGAACCCAGGCCGATGACCGGCACCAGCATGCCGATGCCGAAATCATAGCCGTCGAGGGCGAAATAGATGCCCCACAAAAGTCCCCAGAGGATGAACAAGATGTCGCCTAAATATTCCATGGTGATCCTCCTTTATTCTTCCGACCAGGCCGGCGGCGCGGTCAGGGCCGCCTTGCCCATCAAGAAAAAGCCCAGGGCGGTCAAAGCGGTGTAGACCCCGCCCATCACCGCCAGGGACCCGGCCACCTGATACCAATCCACCGGGCTCCCGGCCGAGGCGGTGCGCATCAGGCCATACACCACCCAGGGTTGGCGCCCCATTTCCGTGACCATCCAGCCCAGTTCCATGGCCAGATACGGCAGGGGAATCATCAGCACATAGATGAGCAGGCTATACCTGAGCTCCGGTATTCGTCGACGGATCAGGACGGTCAGCAGGCTGACCCCGACAAACAGGGTTCCCAGCCCGACCATCAGACGGAAACCCACGAACACCGGCCAGACCGGGGGGCGGTCCTCGGGTTTGAAATCTTTGAGCCCTTTGACTTCCCCGTCAAAGGAATTGGTGGCCAGAAAACTCATGAAGCCGGGGATGGGAAAGAGCTCCACCAGATTCTCCTCCCGATCGTTGAGGGACGGAACGATCAGCAGATGCATGGGCGCGCGGGTCTGGGTTTCCCACAAGGACTCCATGGCCGCCAGCTTGGCCGGCTGATATTTGGCCGTGAGCTGACCCTGGAGGTGCCCGCTCAGCGCCGAGCAGATGGAAAAGACCAGGGCGAAACAGAGCCCGAGCTTGAAGGATTTGTGAAAGAACTCCACCTGACGCCGGAGGAAAATGTTCAGCGCCGAAACGCCCATGACCAGGAACCCGCACAGAATCATGGCCCCCAGCACGGTGTGAATATACATGCTCCAGCCGTAGGGGTTGGTGAGAACCGCGGTGAAGCTCTCCAGAACCAGCCGGTCGCCCTCGGGACGGAAGCCCACCGGATGCTGCATGAAGCCATTGGCCAGGAGAATCCACAGGGCGCTCATCAGGCCGGCCCCTGAAACCAGCCAGATGGCCACCAGGTGGGTCTTTTTGGAGACCCGGTCCCAGCCGAAGGCCCAGACCGCGATGAAGGTGGATTCCAGAAAAAAGGCGGCGGTGGCCTCAATGGCCAGCAGCGAACCGAAAATGTCGCCCACATAATACGAATAGGCGGACCAGTTGGTGCCGAATTGAAACTCCAAAGTTATGCCGGTGACCACGCCCAGGGCGAAGTTGATGAGAAAGATCCTCCCCCAGTATTTGGCCTGGGCCTTGTAGACCTCCTGGCCCGTCCGGTAATAGCGGGTTTCCATAATGGCGATGAAAAGGGCCAGCCCCAGAGTCAAAGGCACATAGAGGAAGTGGAAAAACGTGGCCAGGGCGAACTGGAGCCGGGACAGGATAATAGCTTCCATAGCGGCAACCTCCGGACGGGTGAAGGACGACAGCGTCCCGGATAACATCTTTGAAATGAAAAATTATATACTTAATCAGGTGGATTCGTCAAGATCAAACCGACAGATCAAACCGGCTTCCCTCGCCGGGCTGTTTTTCGCCTCGCGACGATCCGCGCGGCCGTCCCGGCGGGCGTCTCCTAACCAAAGTGGGCGCCAAATTCAAAACGATTCAATGGCCGCTTGGCATAAAAAATCAAGAAGGTCTTTTAAAAAATTTTTTTCTTTGTATAATTGTCTGGACCTGCCTTGATCTCCGAAGCGCCGCGCTTCAGAGAGTCTCGTTAAATATGTATGTCGCGGCCTTGGTTTTTCCATTTGGCGAGGCTCTTTACTGGAAAACCGGAGACCTTTGTCTGTTCAACATTTTCGCCAGGCCGCGCCTTCCGGCCCGCGGTTTGGACCGAAAGTGGCGGGGGGCCGTGGCCCGCCCCGCCTTTCCCACACGATCACAGGTGCAGCATGACCCTTCGCGCAAAATTGCTATTATGGCTGGGCGTGGTGATTTCCGCCGTTTTCGCGGCTTTGATCATCATCAACTATATTTCCAACCGGCAGACGGAACTCGCCGATATCGACCGATACCTCACCCAGTTGACGGGGAAAAAGGCCGCTGAAGCTAACGGCAAGTTCCAGGCCATGGAGGCGGCTCCGCATATGCTGGCCAACCTCGTGGCCGACGACCCGCCGAAAAGCGACCAGGAATTTTTCCGTCTGCTGAAGAGTTCCATCGCCGGCAGCCCCGACGCGTTCGGCGCGGCCCTGGCCTATGACCGGGGCCAATACGACCCCGGCCGCCTTTTGTACTGCCCCTATGTGGCCAAAAAAGGCGACGGCTCCTACCTGGAGTCCTTCATCGACCCCGAACACGATGCCTATGACTATACCGCCGACGCGGTCAACGGCGCCTGGTTCATCGACACGGCCAAAGCCGCCCAACCCCTCTGGACCGAACCGTATTTTGACGCCGGGGCCGGCAACGTCTGGATGTGCACCTATACCGTGCCCATCGTTCGCGGCGGCCGGCCGGTGGCCGTGGCCACGGTGGATATGTCCATCAGCGGCCTCAGCCAGATTCTGCGCGAAGGGCAGAAAGACCTGGACCGTTTCGCCTCGGGCGGCTATTACCTGGTGGTCAATCCGGCCGGGGTGCTCATTGCCCATCCGGATGAAAAAATGGTCCAGAATCAGGTGAACGTCGTCAAGGCCAACCTCGACTCCGGGCGGGGCGACGAATTCACCGCCCCCTGGCGGGACGTGTCGGCCAGACTGGCCGATGGCCAGCCCTTCACCGTGCGCCTCCGGAACATCCAGGACCAGAACGGGGAAACCTGGAAGCGGGTGGGCTTTTCCCCCATCCACAAGACCGGCTGGTATCTGGCGGCGGTCTTTGACGAGGCCGAGGTTTTGTCGCACCTGACCGCCAAGCTGGTGCGGGACATCCTGGTGACCCTGGGCTTCATGGTGGTCCTGCTTTTGGCCGTTTCATGGCCGGTCAGTCATCTGACCCGCCAGTTGGGCCTTATCGCCGGGCGCCTCAAGGAGCAATTCCAGGGCCTGACCCAGGTGGCGGACCAGGTCAACGGCTCCAGCCGGCAATTGACGGATGTGGC
>JAVBTP010000213.1:0-5131 GCA_031556115.1 Candidatus Adiutricaceae bacterium | reverse complement strand
CGGGCAGTGAAAAGGACTTCAAGGTTTATCTCTCCAAGCTCAAGGAAGCCGCCCCGGACGCGGTGTTCTTCAGCGGCTCTTCTTTCCAGACCGGCCCGGCCCTGAAGCAGGCCCAGGAAATGGGCATCAAGGATATCCGGTTCATCGGCGAACAGGGCGCGGACTCCCCCAAGACCGCTGAAATCGCCGGCCCGGCCGCCGAAGGCTTGGTCATCCTCACCAACCTCGACCGCGACGACCCCCGCCCGGTGGTGCAGGAATACCTCAAAGCCTATCGCGAACGCCACCAGATCGAGCCCGACATGGTGGGCGCCTCGGCCTATGACGCCTTCATGATCATTGTGGACGCCATGAAGGCCGCCCAGAGCACGGAAGGTAAAAAAGTCCGCGACGCCATCGCCGCCACCAAGAACTACGACGGCCTGACGGGCGTCATCACCGGCTTCGACGAGGCGGGTGAAGTCATCAAACCCGTGCAGCTCCAGATCATCAAGGACGGCAAGTTCCGCCACTTCGGCATCGTCTCCGACCCCGAACTGGTCAAGCCCTGACCGTAACGGCCACGGAAATAGCTCCGTGATTTTCGTGGCCCACCTGATCCCAAACCCGGCGGTGGCGCGCGCCCCGAGGCCCGCTCCACCGCCGGGTCGTTTCGCTTCCGCGGCCGATCCGGTTATCGGTTCTCTATGACCAGAAAGAGGCTGGACCCGTCGACTTCCTGTATCCGGTAAGGCCGGCCTGACGCCCGACCCAGGGCGGCCAGTTCCTCTTCCGAAAGCGTGGTGGCCCGGAAGCCGTCCACGCAGGCGATGACTCCGTTCGCGGTCTTTGCCGAGTCAATGGCCCCCAACAGCCCCTTATCCGCCTGTTCGTGAAACCAGGCCAACCGGTCGCTCCAGAACTTGGGGCTATAGGTGCTGAAATAAGCCCGCCCGCCTGGTTCCAAAACTTTCAACGCCTCCTGGATCAGGAGCTGGGGCCGCCCCTTGATGGCCGACAGGCCATTTTGCAGGCAGATCACCACGTCGAATTTTTCCTGAAACACCAAATGGTAGGCGTCACCGACCACCAAGCGGACCTGAGGGTTATCTTTCAGATACTCCCGCCCGAAATCCACTGACTCAGGGGCCAGCTCAAGGCCCGCCAGGCTTTGGGCAGACGCGGCCAATTCCTTCAAATCCCGGCCGTAGCCGGCCCCCAGTTCCAGCACCCGGTCGGTGGGCCGCATCTCGCCCCGCACGAAATCAATCTCCGCCTGAAGATATCCGGCCACCCGGGGGAGGGCGGTGTCATAGGCCAGCGCCAGCGTGGAAGCGTTCAGCTTTTGCGTATAGTAATTTTCCGCCATGTTTCAACCCCCTCCGGCAATTCGAGGATCGATTTCCACCACACCGCAATGCGTATCTTCACCCGGTCCGGGCCCGGCGGCCAAAGCGAAACGAACCGGTTCCCCCGGGGAATTATCGGCCCGAAGCAACCAATGGCGTGCCAAATCAACGGCCCAGGCCTCCGTCTCCACTCGAGTCTCCCCCACGGAAAAAATCAGGACCTTAGCCGCCTGAGTGCAAAAGACCGGCCGCGAAGAGGCCTCCAGCCACTGAAGCCGCGCCCGCACGATGGCCGGATCATAGATGAGATTGAAATCACGAATGGGCCCGCCGATGAGTTCACTTTCCACCCGGGCGTCGCCGGAAAAGATGAAGGGGGCGTATTTCAGGAGCGGCCCGGTCCGTCGGCCGTCGACGACCAGGCGCAGGCCGGCCCCTTCCAAAGTGTTGATGACGCGCTCATAGCCGGGGAAAAAAGAAAAGGGGCCGTCTTCCTTGACCTCGGCCATGGAAAGACGCCACCCGAAAGGCACGGCGTCGTCGGCCGGCTCCCGGCCGATTTCCACGGTAAAGCCCCGGCCGTTTTTCCAGGGCATACGGCGATAGTCCTCAGGGCGGCGAATTTCGTAAGGCATTTACCATTTCCTTCTGGCCAATCGGTCCGGCATGCCTGGCTTGATCATCGGCGGTCCAATCATGTATGTACACCGGGCAATCTTTGTGGTACAGTGCTTTTGAGGAATCCTGAAAATAAACCGTTTTAGAGCTTCCCCCCGATTCCATCCGTCCGGCGAACGGCCTTTGGGTTTTCCCCGACCAGCGGAGCGTGTTTTGAAGGCGGCTTTTTCAAAAGCGAGGAAAGTCAAGGGAAAGTGACCGCGATGACCATTATCGGCCAAAACTCCGACGACCGCCAGCCGGCGGAAACCGGCATCCAGCCCGCCCCCCGCTACGCGATGATCAAACGGCTCATCCTTGCCAAGATCAACTCCGGGGAATGGGCCGCGAACCACCAGATCCCCTCGGAGAAGGAACTGTCGACCAGTCTGGGCGTCAGCCGCATGACCGTCAACCGGGCTCTGCGGGAGCTGACCAGCCAGGGCGCCCTCATCCGCCTCCAGGGGGTGGGGACGTTCGTCTCCGAAAACAAGATGGAATCGGCCCTGATGTCGGTCCGCAACATCGCCGATGAAATCAAGGCCTATCCCGATCACGAACACCGGACGGAAGTGCTGGTTCTGGAACACGTTCCGGCCACCGCCGAGCTGGCTTCGATATTGAACATCAAGCCGCGGCAGACCACCTTCCACTCGCTTCTGCTGCACTTCGACAATGAACTGCCCGTGCAGTTGGAGGACCGCCACGTAAACGGCGAAACGGCCCCGGACTATCTGAAGCAGGACTTCACCCGGCAGACCCCCAACGCCTACCTCAGCGCGGTGGCTCCCCTGACCGAGGCCGAGCACATTGTGGAAGCCGTGCTCCCCACAGCCCAGGAGGCCGTCTGGCTGCGGATCGCCCCCCCCGAGCCGTGCCTCCAACTGCGCCGCAAAACCTGGTCCGGCTCCAAGGTGGTCACCTGGGTCCGCCTGCTGTACCCCGGCTCCCGCTACCGGCTGGAAGGGCGTTTCCGGCCGTAATGTTTCACGAAAAACCAGCGGTTTTTCTATAAACATCCCCCCCCGCGAGAATCAGTGGCCACCACCACCACCGGCAGCAGTTCGACGGCCAGCCGGCGAATGGCCTCGGGGCCTAAATCCTCAAAAGCCACCATCTCCGCTTTTTTAACGCATCGGCTCATCAGGGCGGCCGCCCCGCCGACGGCCGCGAAATACACCCCCCCATGCTTGACGATGGCCCCGGTCACCTTTTGGCTCCTCATGCCTTTGCCGATCATGGCCTTCAGGCCGCGTTCGATCAGAAACGGGGCATAGGCGTCCATGCGGCCGCTGGTGGTGGGCCCCACCGAGCCGATGATATGGCCGGGCTTGTTGGGGCAGGGGCCGGCGTAATACACCACCTGCCCCTGGAAATCAAAGGGCGGCGCTTCCCCTCGCCTGATCATTTCCACCAGGCGCAGGTGGGCCGCGTCCCTGGCCGTGTAGACCGGGCCGCTGAGATAGACCATATCCCCGGCCGAGAGAGTCGCGATGGCGGCGTCGTCCAGGGGTGTTTCGATAATCCTTCGTTCGGGCATAAACCGGCCTATACGCTGCGATGGCTGTGCCGGGTGACGTGGCAGCCGATGTTGACGGCCACCGGCAAGCCGGCGATGTGGGTGGCGAAGGGGCTGATGTGCACGGCCAGGGCGGTGGTCCGGCCCCCGAAACCGGCCGGGCCGATATCGAGGGCGTTGATATCCGCCAACAGGTCTTCCTCGACTTTTTTCCAGAAGGGATCGTGATGGCCGCTCCCCACCGGCCGCAAAAGGCTTTCTTTAGCCAAAAGGGCGGCTTTTTCCATGGTGCCCCCGACCCCGACCCCGACGATGATCGGGGGGCAGGGATTGGGCCCGGCCTGGGCCACGGTGTCGATGACGAATTTTTTCACGCCGGCCAGCCCCTGGGACGGGGTGAGCATTTTCAGGGCGCTCATGTTTTCGCTGCCAAAGCCCTTGGGGGCCACCGTCAGCTTCAACCGGTCCCCGGTAACGATTTGGTAGTGAATGACCGCCGGCGTATTGTCGCCGGTGTTGAGCCGGCGAATGGGATCGGCCACCACCGATTTTCGCAAAAAACCCGTTTCATAGCCCCGGGCCACCCCCGCGTTGACGGCCGCCGTGAGATCGCCGACCACCCGCGCGTCCTGCCCGATTTCCACAAACACCACCGCCATCCCCGTATCCTGACAGATGGGAATCATCTCTTCCTCGGCCACGTCCGCGTTGGCCAGGAGGGTGCCCAGAACCTCCCGAGCCAAGGGCCGCCGCTCCCGCGCTTCGGCTCCGGCCAGGGCCGCCCGGATATCCCGGCTGATGAGGCAATTGGCCTCCAGGCACATTTCGCTGATCGCTTCGGTGACCTTTTCGGCGGGTATCTCGCGCATGTCAGTCCTCTTCCGGGTTGATCTGGTTAAAGTCCTCGGAATCCTGCTCCTTGTCGGTAATGGTGCCCACCAGGGCGTAGCGGCCGGTGGTCTTGTCGAGCTTGAATTCCTTCAGCAGCCGAAAATGCCCGATCTCGGAGGTGTTGCGGACGTGAATACGCGGGCCGGTGCAGGGGATGATGATCGATTCGCCAATGGCGATATGGTCCTCGTCATAATAGCCGATATCCAAATCCTGGTCGATCAGGGCCTTGACCCGGCCCTCCACCTCGTTCAGATCCACTTCCAGCTTATGGGGGAAATTGAGCACAAAGCCGCCGCGCACGTCGCTGTTGACGGTTTTGAAGCTTCGAAAAGCTATTTCCAGCATGGACTCCAGCACATAGGCCGTCAGGTCCTCCGCCGTGTGGGCCATTTTCCGCTTCTGGAGCGAAGGGATGACCACGTTATACACATCTTTGGGCAAGGGGCCGAACAGGGTGGGGCGGGTGACGATGATCTCCTCGCCGATGCCGATGATGATATCGGCGTTGATTTTCAGAAAAGGGTACAAGAGATCGAAGTGTTCCACCACCACCCGCCGGCCATGCTCCAAGGCGCCCTTGACGAAGTTGACGATTTCGTACATCTGGGTGAAAGCCAGTTTGAAACGCATGTCGATGTGATAGGTGTGGATTTTAAAATCGTGGTCCAGGTCGTTTGTGGGGCGGATCTGAAAAACCTTGTCAATGGCGATGACGTCGTCGTCGTTGCCCATG
>JAVBTP010000244.1:0-4272 GCA_031556115.1 Candidatus Adiutricaceae bacterium | reverse complement strand
TGCGAGACCCCGGCGGCTTCCAGCTTCTTTTTGACATAGTCGCGGATTTTATTGTCTTCGACCACCAGCAGACCAAAGTCGCGGCCGGCATACCAACGCGAACTCCACGTCTTGATCACGCCTAAACGGAAACCTGTGGGGTGTGTTTTCTGACCCAAAACCTGTCCTCCCGTGCGCGGCCGGACTTTCCTCCGGACCGAAACTAATTACGGCAATTGCCTAGGGACTTATTATTCATACGCGCCGGCACGCCGGCGTAATTTCACCTCGAACCAAAGGCGGCCCGCCCCGGCCGGGGGGCGGCTTCCGCCAGCCCTCAAGCCTCTTTCACCACCACGGTAATGTGGCTGGTGCGCTTGAGGATGGCGTTGGCCCGACCCTGGGACCGGGGATGCCAGCGCTTCAGGGTCGGCCCGGAATCCACATAGACCCGGTAGACCACCAGCTTGTCCACATCGGCGATCTGGCTGCGGCGGCTGGTGGAGGCGTTGGCCACGGCCGAATTGAGAACCTTCAGAAGCACCTGGGCCGACTTGTTGGGGCTGAAGGTCAACGTGTTGATGGCCCGCTCGATGGGCTGCCCGATGATGTTGCGGGCCATGATGCGGACCTTGGTCGGCTGGACGCGAATGTACTTGGCCACCGCCATAGCCTCGTCGCGCGGCCTTTCCTGCTTCTTATATTTCGGCAAACCTTCGCCTTTTTCAAGTATCTTGGCCATTTTCTCTTCCTATTGATGTACCGGGAGGGCTCCCGGGCGAGCTTTCTCGAATCAGCCTTCACCGCCGGCGGCCCGCCTCATAAAAAAATCGGCCCGCCGCGACGACCGCCGCCTCACTTCTTGCCGGGGGCCTTCTTGACCTTCTTGTCGGCCGCGTGGCTGTAGAAGGTGCGGGTGGGAGAGAATTCGCCCAACTTGTGCCCAACCATGTTTTCAGTGACGAAGACCGGCACGAATTTCTTGCCGTTGTGCACGGCAAAGGTCAGGCCGACCATATCGGGAATAATGGTCGAACGACGGCTCCAGGTCTTGATGACCCGGCGGTCGTTGGCCTCGACCGCGACCGCGACCTTGCTCATGACGTGATCGTCCACGAAGGGTCCCTTTTTTACACTGCGGGGCATATCAGCCTCTCCTCTTTATCTTGTAGCCGCTTCGCGCCGGCGCCCATAAGGTGGCCGCGGCGCCTCGGCCCCGGGCGGCAAACCCGCCCGAAAGCCCGGTCTGCTATTTCTTGCTGCGGTGTTTGACGATGAATTTATTGGACGGTTTGCTCTTCTTGCGGGTCTTGAAACCCTTGGTCGGCATACCCCAGGGGGAAACCGGATGGCGACCGCCGGAGCTGCGGCCCTCGCCGCCGCCCAAGGGGTGATCGACCGGGTTCATGGCCACGCCGCGCACATGGGGACGGCGGCCCAGCCACCGGGTCCGGCCGGCCTTGCCGAGGGAAATGCTGTTGTGGTCCGAGTTGCCGAGCTGGCCGATGGTGGCTTTGCAGGTCGACAGGATCAGGCGCATTTCACCTGAAGGCAGCTTTAAAAGAGTGTAGGCGCCTTCCTTGGCCATGACCTGGGCGTAGTTGCCGGCGCCGCGGGCCAACTGGCCGCCCTTGCCCGGCTTCATTTCCACGTTATGCACCAGGCTGCCCAGGGGCACCATCTTCAAGCTCAAGGCGTTGCCGGGCTTGATGTCGGCGGTGTCGCTGGAGATGACCAGGTCCCCCACGTTGAGATTCTGGGGAGCCAGAATATAGCGCTTTTCACCGTCCACATAGTGGAGCAAGGCGATGCGGGCACCCCGGTTGGGGTCGTATTCAATGGAAAAAACCTTGGCCGGAATATCCATCTTGTTGCGCTTGAAATCAATCAAACGATACTGCCGCTTGTGACCGCCGCCGCGAAAACGGGTGGTGATGCGACCCTGATTGTTACGACCGCCGGTCTTCGGCAGGGGGACCAGGAGACTCTTTTCCGGGGTGGTCCTGGTGATTTCCTCAAACGTGGAGTACGTCTGAGTGCGTCGCCCGGGCGAGGTCGGTTTCACTTCTTTGATGGCCATGGCCGTTCCTCTCCAATACGTTCAGCGTTCTATCGATCGGACTCCGTGACAGGGCGATCGATCAGGCGCCTTCAAAATATTTGATGCTGTCCCCCTGCGCCAGGCGGACAATGGCTTTCTTCCAGTCGGATCTTTTGCCCATCAGGCGGCCCCGGCGCTTCTTCTTGCCGAGGACGTTGACGGTGCGCACTTCCAACACCTTGACCGAAAAGGCCTTTTCCACGGCGTTGGCAATGTCCAACTTGCTGGCGTCAGGGTTGACCCTGAAGAAAAACTGATTGTTGTTCTCTCTGGCCAACATGCTTTTTTCCGTGACCAGGGGCCGCAACAGAATTTCGTGGGCGTATTTCATTTCATCAACCTCGCTTCGATGGCGGGCAGCGAATCCTTGAGAATCACCAGGTGCTGATGGTTCAAAAGATCGTAGCAGTTCAGACCGTCCACCCGCAGGACCTTCATATCGGGAATGTTACGGGAGGAGCGTTCCAGCGTCTCGTTGGGCTCCGGAGTGACCACGATGGCCTTCTGGATCCCGAGCCCCTTGAGGCTGGCCGCGAAAGCTTTGGTCTTGGCCTCGGCCAGTTCGAAGGCGTCCAGAATCAAGAGCCGCTTTTCCTGAAGCTTGGAGGTCAGGACGATCTTCAGCGCGCTGCGGCGCACCTGAGCCGGGGGCCGCCAGGAAAAATCCCGAGGCTGGGGGCCGAAAATGATGCCGCCGTGACGCCACACCGGGGAACGGCGCGTGCCCGCGCGGGCCCGGCCGGTGCCTTTTTGGCGATAGGGCTTGCGGTTGCTGTAAGCCACCTCGGCCCGGGTCTTGGTCGCGGCCGTGCCCGCCCGCCGGGAATGGAGCTGGGCGGTGACCACTTCATGCACCAGGTGGGGACGCATTTCCACGTTATATATCAGATCCGGCAATTCGATCTGCCCGACCGTTTCGTTTTTCAGATTAATGACGTCAACAATCATTGTCTTTCTCCAAAAGCCTTGGTGGCTGAAGGGTTCCCGCACTCGGGCCCCCTGGCCGGCCGCTAGTGAACAGCCTTGGTTTTAAGCCGCCCGGCCAAAACCGGGGAGCGCCCGCTCATTTCTTGTGCAGGAGCACCAGGCCGCCGTTGGGACCGGGCACCGCGCCGCGCACCAGGATGACGCCATACTCAGGGCGAATATCCACCACGACCAGGTTCTTCACCGTGGTCCGGGCCGCGCCGGCGTGGCCGGCCATGGGACGGCCGGGAAAAACCCGGCTGGGGTCGGCCGCGCTGCCGATGGAGCCCGCGGACCGGGGGGTCAGGCAGCCGTGGGTGGCCCGCCCGCCGTGGAAACCGTGCCGCTTCATGACGCCGGCAAAACCCTTGCCTTTGCTGGTGCCGGTGACGGAGATCTTTTCGCCGGGGGTGAAAATGTCCAGAGTCACCTGGCCGCCTTCCTCAAGCTCGACCCCGGGGGCGAGGGGGAATTCCCGCACGGCTTTGAAACCAGCCACGCCGGCTTTGGCCGCATGGCCCCGTTCGGGCTTGGTGGAGTGCTTTTCATCCTTGGGCCCGAAGCCGAGTTGAACCGCCTCGTAGCCGTCCCGCTCCTTGGTCTTGAGCTGCAACACGGCGGCCGGACCGGCTTCGATGACCGTCACCGGAACCGAGATCCCTTCACGGACGAAGAGGCGGGTCATGCCCAATTTCTTGCCGATCATTCCCTTGCTCATAACTTGATCTCCACATCCACCCCGGCGGAAAGATCCAGCTTCATGAGGGCGTCCACGGTCTGCTGGGTGGGGTCGAGGATATCCAGAAGCCGCTTGTGGGTGCGCACTTCAAAGTGCTCCCGGGACTTTTTGTCCACGTGGGGCGAACGAAGGACGCAGGTGCGGCTGATGGTGGTCGGGAGCGGCACCGGACCGGCCACGCGAGCCCCGGTCCGTTTGGCGGTATCGACAATCTCCTGGGCCGAACGGTCCAGCAGTTTGTGGTCGTAGGCCCTGAGCCGTATCCGTATCTTTTGGTTGTTAAGCATATCTAACCCTTTTGCAATCTGGCCGGGTCGTGAGAGGATCCCGGCCGAATAGCCTTATCTCCCAGGCGGGGAAACCCACCCGAAACGAACCCGTTGTTTACTCAATGATCTCGGAGATGACGCCGGCGCCCACGGTGCGGCCGCCTTCGCGGATGGCGAAGCGCAGTTCCTTTTCCATGGCGATGGGCATGATCATCGTC
>JAVBTP010000177.1:0-2652 GCA_031556115.1 Candidatus Adiutricaceae bacterium | reverse complement strand
AGGGCCAACTCGGTCAACACCTCGTCGTCGGTGGAAAAGCCGGTCTTCTTGGCCGTCTTCTTCACCGGGGCCAAGCCCTGTTCCACAAAAAGAACCTCGGCCAACTGCTTGGGCGAGCCGATGTTGAAGGGGCGGCCGGCCAGTTGGAAGATTTTTTCCTCCATGGCCTTGAGCTGGCCCCCCAGTTCGCGGGACAGGCGGCCCAGGGCCGGGACATCCAAAAGCACCCCGACTTCCTCCACTCGGGCCAAAAGAGCTTCCAGCGGCAGTTCCACTTCCTCATACAGGGGCAGGAGCCCCGGTTGAGCGGCCAGTTGCTCACGCAAAACCGAGGCCAGCCTGAGAGTCACGTCCGCGTCCTCGGCCGCATAGTTGAGGGCCTCGTCGGGCCTGAGGTCACCGAAGTTCTTTTTGGGGTCGGGCACCATGTCCTTGAAGGCGATGGGCTGGTGGCCCAGAAACCGGACGGAGAGGTGGTCCATCCCGTGGCGGGACTCGGGGTCCAGCAGGTACGAGGCCAGCATGGGGTCGTCGGCGGGGGCGGGCAGGGCCAGACCGTGACGGGCCAGGATGAGCCAGTCGAACTTGGCGTTCTGCCCCACCTTGGGGAGGTCGGGGTCCGTCAAATAGGGGCCGACCTTTTCCGCCACCAGGCGCCAGTCCTGGTTTTGCGCGCCCAGGGTCTGATGGTCCACCGGGACATAAAAAGCCCGGCCCGGCTCGGCGCACAGGCTCATGCCCACCACCCGGCAGCGGCTGGGGTTGGGGCTGTCGGTCTCCAGATCCACCGAGAGCGTCCGGGCCCCGGCCAGAGCCTTGGACAATCGCTCCCAGGCGGCCGGGTTGTCCACCAGAAGGTACCGCTCATACGTCACCGGCGGTTGATCCTGATCCAGGGCCGCCGCCGGGGCGCCTTCACCGGCCGGAGCCAGTTCCTTCAGCAGGCGGCTGAATTCCATTTCCTGAAACAGCCCGGTCAGTCTGGCCCGGTCGGGCTCGGCCGGCCGCAGGTCCTCTTCGGAAAACTCCACCCCGGCCCCGTGGCCCAGGGCGGCCAACTCGCGGGACAGGTAGGCCGACGCCCGGTTTTCGGCTAAATTGTCGCGAAGTTTATCCGGAGTCACTTCCTCCAGGTGGTCGTAAATCGCGTCCAGGGACCCGAAGCGGGCGATGAGTTTCTGGGCCGTCTTTTCCCCGACCTTGGGGACGCCCGGGATGTTGTCGCTGGAATCGCCCATCAGGGCCTGCATATCCAAAAAGGACGCCGGGGGCAGGCCGTACCGTTCGCGAAAAGCCTCCTGGGTCAAAGCCGAATCTTTTTTGGGGTCGGGGTCGTACATGGAGATCCGGTCGGAAAGGAGCTGATAGAAATCCTTGTCCCCGGAGACGATGACCACCTCCCGCCCTTGTTCGGCCAGGTGACGGGCCGCCGCGGCGATGAGATCGTCGGCCTCGATGCCCGGCTTTTCCAGGCTGAAGAGGCCGAGGGCGGACACCACCTGGCGGATGGGCTCCTGCTGGGCGGCCAGATCCTCGTCCATGGGGCCGCGATTGGCTTTGTATTGCGGATATATTTCATGCCGCCGGCCCGGTCCCCGGCTGTCGAAAACCACGGCCAGGGCCTCCGGTTCCTTGTCTTTCAAAAGTTTTAGGAGGGTGGCCGTAAAACCGTAAACCGCCCCGGTGGGGCGGCCGCTTTTGGTGGACAGGTTGCGGATGGCATGAAAAGCGCGGTGTATGAAGGCGCTGGCATCCATGAGATAAATGGGGGAAGCGGTCATTGGCGTTCGTCTCGCAATCAGTGGGTGGCCAGCCAGTACGCCAACGGCAGAGTGGCCTGGGCCTGGGCCACCCAAGTCAGACTGTTGGCGTACGGCAGGCTGTGATGACCCCCGTATTGGTTCAGGGATCTGTGGATGAGGGCCAGTTCTCCGCTCAAAGGGGGGCCGGCGTTCTGCCCCAAAAGAAAGACGAGGGCGGTGAGCCCTTTGATGTTGGCGGTGTAGAGCAGGGTCATCTTGGCCCGGTAGTGGAGGTCGACCCGCCGGTTGGTCTCCTCGATCTTGAGCATCAAATTGTTGAGAATGACTTCCACCGGCTGTTCCATCGGGGCGCCGCCCAGAGAGCGGACAGTCACCGAGGTCAGGCTGACCAGAGCGCCGGAAAGGATGATCCGCTTTTCCAAAGTGGCGTCACCGGGGTCGGTCAGGGCGGCCAGCCTTTCCTGGGTTTGATTTTGGATTTCGGCCAGTTCCCGAATCAGCGGGGAACGCTGGTTTTGCGTCACCAGATAGAGGGCCAGTTCTTTGAGGGCGTCGTAATAGACAGCCAAAGCCGCCATTTGGCGGGCTTCCCAGTTCCGCGACTCCTTCCAGGAGGCTTCGAAGTCGGCCGCCTTCCGCCGCCACTCCTGCCGGGCCTCCTCGTCTTCGGTGAGTTGGGCCGCGGTCAGGGTCCAGGACAGGGCCACGGTTTCCATGGCCAGGCAGGACAATATTCTGGGATCGGAGTTTTTGTGGACCAGGGCCTCGAACCGCTCCTTCAGGCGCAGGTATTCTCCCCGCAGCGCATCGGCCGGGCCGTCGCCGGCCCTGGCCGTCGGGCCGGGAGATACCAGGGCCAGGACCAGGAGGCCGCAGCCCAGCGCCGTCA
>JAVBTP010000155.1:0-4690 GCA_031556115.1 Candidatus Adiutricaceae bacterium | reverse complement strand
GGCCCAGGCCAGCCTGGACATCGACAACCAGGCCCGCAGCATGGCCGGGGTGACCCCGGTGGTGGCCGAAAGCGGCCTCAAGCTGGCCTCGCCCGATCAATATCGGGCCTGGCTGACGGCCCAGGATCGGGGCCCGGACCGTCCATGACGTTTCGGGTCGGGATCTTGGGGGGTGGCTTACAGGGCACCGAAGCGGCCTGTCTGGCCCGCTGGGCCGGCTGGGAGTCGGTGCTGGTGGATCAACGGCCCCTGGCTCCGGCCGGGGGGGTGGCCGACCGGTTTACCGCGTTGAAAATCGAAAGCCCGGCCGACCTGGACCGGGCCTTTGCGGGTTGCGATTTGGTGGTGCCCGCCTGCGAGGATTGGCCGACGCTGGATCTGCTGAGCCGCTGGGGCCGCGCCGGCGGCCGGCCGGTGGCCTTTGATCCGGAGGCCTATCGCCTCAGTGCCGACAAGGCCCGGTCCAAAGATCTGTTCCTCAGGGCCGGGGCGCCCACGCCCCGGGGCTGGCCCCAGGCCGAGTATCCCCTCATCGCCAAGCCGGTCTCCGCCAGCGGCAGCCGGGGGGTGCGGCTTTTGGCCGGGCCGGACGACTTTCATCCCCTGTTCCCCGAGGGGGACCCCAGTGGCTGGGTGGTGGAGGAATACTGCCCCGGCCCTTCCTATTCTCTGGAGGTCACCGGCCGGCCCGGCCATTATCGGGCCTGGCTGACCACCGCTCTGGAGATGGATGAGATCTACGACTGCCGCCAGGTCCGGTCACCGGCCGGGCTCACCGCCGCCCAGGAACTGTACTTCAGGGAAATTTCCCTCAAAATCGCCGAAACTCTGGGGCTGTATGGTTTGATGGACGTGGAGGTCATCCTGGCCCCTCAGGGGTTTCGGGTTCTGGAAATCGACGCGCGTCTTCCGAGCCAGACGCCCACCGTGGTGTGGTGGGCCACCGGTGAAAACCTCCTGACGCGTCTGGCTGAAATCTTTTGCGTCCTCCCGGCCGCCGTCGCCGCTCCCCCCGCCCCCCGGGCGGTGATTTACGAGCATGTGGCCGTGGGTCCCGGGGGGGCGGTTTTGACCGGGGAACACCTCATGGCCTCGGCCGGGCCACTGAGCCTGAAGGAAAATTTTCTGGGCGCGGATTGGGTGGTGACCGATTGGGCGCCCGGCCGGACCACCTGGGCGGCCACCCTGATCATGACCGGCGCCGATCAGGCCGAGGTTCGGACCAAGCGGGCGGAGGTCCTGGCCCGGGTGGGTTGCCGGGAACTGATGGAAGCCGGCCGGGCCGGCGGGTCAAATGGGTTTTGACACCTGTCGTTCGTATAGAAGATTATTGAAAGGAGGCCCCTGTGAAAAAGACGGTTCCGCTCATACTCCTGTGCCTGTGGTGGGCCTCGGCCGCCTGGGGCCAGAGCCCGTCCGGCTCCCCCCGGCTGACGCCCTACGAACAGCAGCGTTACGGCGACCGGTTGTGGGAAGTGCCGCGCGACCCCTATCAAAGCCGCTATCGAACGGAAAAATACAACTCCCGGCTGTCTGAAACCCAGACGGCGCCGTCCGCCCCGAAAAAGCGGGGAGGCCCGAGTCCGGCCACCCTCGCTCCGGGGCCGGACCCGACGGCCGGCCGGGTTCAGCAACGCTTCCAAACCAGGATGCGGTGGGAAAACGAGCAACGCCGAATCAGCGAACGCAGCCGCCGGGGTTTCCCCGGTCAGAAAACCGGCCAGCCCGCCTGGAAGCCCAAGCCGTAAAGTCCGATCATGAAGACCGTCGTCCAACGAAACCTCAAAATCCTCCTCGAAGAGGGCCGGGAAGCCGAACTGGCCGAGATGCTGGACCAGATGCATCCGGCGGACGTGGCTGAAATTCTCAACCCCCTGGACATGGAAGACACCATCAAGGTCATCTCCCTGATGGATATCGAACACGCTTCCGATGTCCTGGTGCACATGAGTGAATCGTCCCGCGACCAGGTGGCCGCCGAAATGCCCCTGGAAAAGCTCAGCGAGTTGGTGGCCGAGATGGATTCGGACGATGCCGCCGACATCGTGGGCGAACTCCCCGACGAGGACGCCAACAAGGTCCTGGCCTCCATTGAACGGAAAGACGCCGAGGACGTTCGGCGCCTGATGATGTACGATGAGGAGACGGCCGGCGGCCTGATGCAGACCGAGATGGTTTCGGCCGGGGAACACGACACCGTGGGCCAGGTGGTGGACCGCATTCGGGGCATGGACGACAACATCGACGCCTACTACATTTTCGTGGTGGACCAGACCCGGGTCTTACGCGGCCAGGTGGATATGCGCCAACTGCTCCTGGCCCAGCCCGACCAGACCATGGAGGAACTGCAAACCTCGCCGCCCCTGACGGTGCAGGTGGACGAGGACCAGGAGGCGGTGGCCCAGAAATTCCAAAAATACAGTGTCCAGGCCGCCCCGGTGGTCGACGACCACGGCCGCCTGGTGGGCCGCATCACCTTTGACGACATCATGGACGTGGTCCATGAGGAAACCGACCAGGACTTCTATCGCCTGGCCGGCTCTTCCGAGGAGGAGGTCTATTCCAGCGGGCCGGCCAAAATCGCCACTCTGCGGATGCCCTGGCTTCTGTTCAATCTGGGCGCGGGCTTCATCACCAGCGCCATCCTCTCCTATGTCGAGATGTCGTTCACCAATCTCCTGGCCCTGGTGCCTTTTGTCCCGATGATCATGGGTCTTTCGGGCGCGGTGGGCTCCCAGTCGGCCACCATCACCGTGCGCGGCCTGGCCATGGGCCGTATCGTCGAGGGCCGGGTCTGGCGCAACCTGTTGCGGGAAGTCCGCATCTCCTCGATCATCGCCGCCACCTTGGGGATCATCATCGCCCTGGGCTCGGGTCTGATCCATTCCGCCGCTCTCCTGGGAGCGGCCGTGGGAGCCTCGATCGTCACGGCCATCGTGGTCTCCACCGTATTGGGCGCGGTCATTCCCTTATTTTTCAAAGCCTTGAAGATTGACCCGGCCCTGGCTTCCGGTCCGGTGGTCACCTCCACCAACGACGTGGTCAGTCTGTTGATCTACATGTGCGTCGGGACGGCCATCCTGGGCTGGTGAAGGCGTTCATCAAGCCGGTGTCCGACTCATAAAAACAATGAATATTGTTTTTATGAGTCAATAAACGGTTTCATTATCAGGGAGTCCCCGAAATGGGAGGAAAATTCGCCATGTTCTGGCTCACCCGCGTGGTTTTGACGTTGGGGCTGATTCTCGGCCTGGCCGCCGCGCCGGCCTCGGCGGCCGATCCGGAGCCGCAGGACGAGGGGCAGACGCTGATCGACCTGGATTCGGCCAACACTTCCCGAGCCCGCGCTTTGGCTTTGTATGAGGGGCGGCAATTCGTCACGGCCGCGGAACTGGCCGGGCTGGCCGCCACCCACTTTGAAAATCTGGCCCAGATCAAGCCCGACGAATACGGCCCGGCCCAGATGGAGTGCCTGATTCTGGAGGCGACCTGTCTGCGGAAGTCGGGCGAATTGGATCTGGCCTATCGGGCCGGGTTGAAGGCGGCGGAAAAACTCAAGGCCCAGGTCAAGCGGAACCAGGGCCTCTACCTCCCTTTCCAGGCGGAAGTCAACCAGGAGCTGGCCGAGACCGCTTATGAACTGGATCGGGAAAATCGGGCCCGCCAGGTGCTGGGGCACCGGCAGGCGGCGGTGGAGGCGTATACGACGTTGGCCAGGACCGCCCCGGCCGAATACGGCCCCTTGTTGCATGATGAACTGGCCACCCTGATTCTGGACTGTCGGGAATTCGGGTTTGAGGCCGAACGTCAAAAAGCCATTGACGACCTTTTAGCCGTCAGCCGCCGGGCGGCCGAACAGCGGCAGGAGGAAAAGCCGGCCCTGGCCCGTGACCTGGTCTTTTACGGCGAGGAAATCTTTTTGATGGGCCGGACCGAACCGGGCCTGGCGGCCATGCGGGAAGGGACCGAGATATATCGCGAATTGGAGCGCCGACACCCGGGGCATTATTTCAAGGCCTTGCAAGAAGCCGAGTTCATTCTGGAAAGTCACCGGTAAGCTTCACCCGGGCCAAAAGGGCGATTTGGGGCCGGCCGCCGCCTCCTGGCCCTCCCCGCCAGTCGCTTCGCTCCGCCGTCCTCTTCGGGGACCGCCGTTTTCAGTGATTTGGGCCATAATTGAAACCGCGCCTGTTTTTTCCCCAGGTTTCCGCATTTACAGTTTTTGTGGTATACTTTATAGGTTACGATTTGTTTTGGAACCGCCGGTTCCGGCCGACGGTTCGACCCGCCTGGAGAGGCCCATGAAAATCAAACGCTTCACCGCCCGGGACCTGCCGACGGCCACCAACCTCATCAAGCAGGAATTCGGCCTGGCGGCCATTATTCTGTCGCAGCGCGACCGGTCCGCTGAAGAAGGGGGCGGAGTGGAAATCACCGCCGGGGTCCGGGACGAGGATCTGCCCCGAAAAAACGGCCCGGCCGAAGCCGACGGGAAGGCCGGGCCTCAGCCTTCTGTGGGCAGGCCTCTGGCCGGCCCGGCCCAGGGTCTGGCCGCCTATCGCCGGGCCGGCCAGAATCCGGTTCCCGAACCGGCCGGGCCGGGCCTCACCAAGGCCGATGTGGAGGGCCTGGGGGTGGCCCTGACCCGGGAGATAGACGAATTGAAGCGCCTGATTCTGGATCTGGCCCA
>JAVBTP010000248.1:0-3781 GCA_031556115.1 Candidatus Adiutricaceae bacterium | reverse complement strand
GGCCCCTGGAGGATGACCTTTCCCGACCAAATAATGCCGCCCCGGCTTGTTTAGCCGACCTAATTTCTAATGGTATCACTTTTTTTGCGTTGATTCAAGCCGGGAACATTATTCACAGATCTTCCTCATCCAAGGAGTCCGCGGCGGCTGAAGCGGCGTCAGCGGGGCGGGCGGGGCGGGATTCGCCGGTTCCCACTTTCGTCCCGCTGGCGTCCGGCTTCCAGGTGGGATTATATTTTTTATACAGCAAAAACCCGTTCAGTTCCACCGCGGACAGGCGCTGTTGCGCGGCCATCAGGTCGGCGTGGCGGGCGGTGACCTCTTTTTCGCTGAAATCGTTGCCCTTGCCCAAGGCCTTGGCCAGGGAGATGTTTTTTTCCCTAACCTCGGTCCGAGCCATTTTGAGGTCGGCCCGCAGTTTGTTCATGGCGTCGCGGTAGACGGCCACGGCGGCCACGTCGGCCGCGGAGATCGCCGGGCCGGCGCCCGTGGCGGCCGGCGCGGCGGTTTTACCGGTCTGGGCCCAGACCGTTCCGGAAAGGCTGAAAAGCGTGCCGACCAGGATCAGAACCAACAGTTTACGCATACACTCTCCTTAACGTTTTTAGATACGGTATGGCGGAATAGGGTCACGGGGAGCCCGGAGGATCGGCCGCCCACCTGTTCCTGAAATATTCGATTCGATAATGAGTCACAATCAGTTTTCACAATACCCTGAAACAGCGATACTGGCAATAGGGAAACGCAAAAAACCGCTCTTTTCCACGCTTTCGACATCGCCGCTCGCGCGGCGGCGCCCATGGCCCCCATAATTCAATGGCGGGGGTCCAGAGCGTCCCGCAGACCTTCGCCCATCAAATTGTAACTCAGCACGGTCAGGAGGATCGCCAGGCCGGGGTAGAGGCTGAGCCACCACGCCCGGCCGAGGTAGTCCTTGCCGTCGGCCAGCATGGCCCCCCAGGTGGCGGTGGGGGGCTGGACCCCCAGGCCGAGGAAGGAGAGGGCGCTTTCGGTCAGGATGGCCCCGGCCACCCCCAGAGTCGCGGCCACCAGAACCGGGGCCAGGGCGTTGGGGAGCAGATGCCGAAAAATCAGGCGGGCGTCGGACGCTCCCAGGGCGCGGGCGGCCAGAGTGAAATCGCGGTTTTTCAAGCTGATGAACTCGGCCCGCACCAGCCGGGCCACCCCCATCCAACTGGTGAGGCCGATGACCGCCATCACGTTCCAGACCGACGGCTCCAGAATGGCGATCACCGCCAGGATCAGGAACATGCTGGGAAAGCACAGCATCAGGTCGCAAAAGCGCATGATCAGACTGTCCACCAGGCCGCCGTAATACCCGGCCGCGCTGCCCAGCAATAGACCTATGGCCGTTGCCAGGCCCACGGCCACAAAGCCGACTTTCAGGCTGATTTGTCCGCCCCAGATCAGGCGGGACAGGACGTCACGGCCCAGAGAATCGGTGCCCAGGATATGCTCCTGGCTGGGGGGCTTGAGACGGTTACGGGGATCCAGCCGGTCGGGATCGTGGGGGCTCAGCCAGCCGGCCAGGCCCGAGACGATGAAAAGAATCACCACCAGAAAGGTCCCGGCCAGGGCCAGGCGGTTGCGGCGGAAGCGTGTGATGAAAATTTTGAAATTCATGGCCAACTCGCTTATTTAAAGGCCGCGTCGCGCACTCTGGGATCGGCCCAGGCATAGCCCAAATCGGCCAAGAGGTTTCCCAACAGCGTCAGCACCGCCCCGATGACCAGGCCGCCCATGACCAGGGGGTAGTCCCGGCTCATGACCGCCGCGTAAAAAAGCTGGCCCAGGCCGGGGATGGCAAAGATGGACTCCATGATGACCGAGCCGCCGATGAGGCCGGGCACGGAGAGCCCCAGAATGGTAATCACCGGCAAGAGGGCGTTGCGGAGCGCGTGTTTGCCTATGACCACCCGCTCCGGAAGACCCTTGGCCCGGGCCGTGGTCAGGTAGTCCTGCCGGATGACCTCCAGCATGTTGGAACGCATATAGCGGGACAGACCCGCCAGCCCGCCGATGGTGGAGATGATCAGGGGCATGGCCAGATGGCCGGCCAAGTCCGCGATTTTTCCCCAAAGACTCAGTTGGTCGTAATTCAGAGACGTCAGCCCCGAGATGGGAAGCCAGCCCAGTTCCACCCCGAACCAGCGCATACCCAGAAGCGCCAGCCAGAACGAGGGCGCGGCGAAACCTATGAACATCAGCACCGTGCCGATCCGGTCGAACCACCCGCCGGCCCGCACCGCGGAGATGATGCCCACCGGCAGGGAAATGGCCAGGATAATGATCATGGAAGCCACGTTCAGAGCCAGGGTGACGGGAAGCCGTTCGGCGATCTTGTCGAGGACCGGGCGCCGGTCCGGGGCGAAGGAGCGGCCGAAGTCCAGGCGGGCCAGGCGGGTCAGCCAGTCGAGGTATTGTTCCTGAATCGGCCGGTCCAGGCCATAGAGTTCGACCAGGCGCTGTTTGGCTTCCAAGGTGACCTGGGGGTTCAGGTCGGTCATCAGGTCGGTGGGCTTTCCCGGAGCCAGGTGCATGACCATGAAACTGATCACGGTGATGCCCAGCAGGGCCGGAATCATCATGAAAAGGCGTTTGAGGGTGTATTTCAGCAAGGGAAACCCCGCTTTGAGAGAGGTTGTCGCTTATGGCTTGACAAGCGGGAGGCCATGTTTATTTTAACTACTGTAAAGCACACGTGAGCACTCCGGCCCTCTCCGGAGACTATACCTTAAAGGAGGCGAATATGTCCATATTCAATTTCGGCCCCAAGGGAGGGCGTTTCGGCCTGCCGTTCTGGGAACTGGAAAAGATGCGCGATCATATGGAAAGCATCTATGGGGCCCTGGCCGGCAATGTTTCCCAGATCCGTAAAAATTTCGGGGTGTTCCCCCTGGTCAACCTCGCCGAGGACGACGAAAGCCTCTACCTGACGGCGGAACTGCCAGGCGCGGCCCCTGACAAGCTGGAGGTGTCGGTCAAAGGCGACACCCTGAACCTGCGCGGCCAGGTGGGGGCGGCCGAGGCCGGCGAGGAGGTCAACTTCCACCGTCGGGAAAGGGAGAGCGGCAGTTTCCGCCGCACCGTGACCCTGCCGGTCAAAGTCGACGCGGACCGGGTGGAAGCCGCCTTCAAAAACGGCATTCTGACTGTCACCATGCCCAAAGCGGCCGAGGCCAAGGCCCATCACATTTCCGTCAAGACAGAATAGGAGGCGCCCCATGAGCCCTGATTTGAACGTTCGTGAAAAGCAAGAAGTCGCGGTGGGGGCGGCCGAGAATACCAGCGACAAGCCCCTGTTCAGCCCGGTGGTGGATATCTGGGAAACGGAAACGGGCCTCAAACTGGTGGCCGACATGCCCGGCGTGACTCCCGGGGATTTGACCCTGGACCTGCAGGACAACACCCTGACCCTCAGCGGCCGGGTGGCCCCCGGGCCGGAAGGCCGTAAGATGCTGATCAGGGAATATGTCGTGGGGAACTTCTACCGCCAGTTCTCCTTGGCCGACAATATCGACCAGGCCGGCATCACCGCCTCGATGAAAGACGGGGTGCTGACCCTGGATCTGCCCCGGGTGGCGCCGGCCCAGCCCCGTAAAATCGCGATCAAGACCGAGGATTCCCCACAGTAAACCAAATCTCCTCTCCGGCCGTTCTTGGCCCGGAAAAGCCCGCCCGAAAAATTTAGGGGGGGCGTTTACGGCGGCCGGCGGGGGGGGGGGGGGGGGGGCAGCCCATGAAGGGGAGGGGGGGCCCG
>JAVBTP010000008.1:0-4996 GCA_031556115.1 Candidatus Adiutricaceae bacterium | reverse complement strand
CGGGCCCGTCCACGGGCCCGTTCCCGCCAAGCATCCAGGGGCAAAAGGTTGATGGCGATCATTGGATATCCACTCTTCTCAGAGCCAGCCCGAAGCTGACGGCCATCTGGGGCCCGATATACCGCAGATATTCAGGGTCATACTTCTCGGCGTCGAAATTGACGTTGAGCAGCGGGTTGAACAGGGCCGTCCGGAGGCCGAGATGCTTTTGGAACTGGCCGGCCAGACCCGAAATGAGGCTGCCGCCTCCGGAAAGGAAAAGCCCGTCGGCCTGATAGCCGGGAGCCTCCTCCCCGGCCAAAGCCAGGGTCCGCTTCACCGTGTCGATCCATCCGGCCGTCACCCGGCTGACCACTTCGGCGGCCAGGCCCGGGTTGGGCGCCTGTTCCGCTCCGAATTTGACGGCCTCGGCCTCTTCCAGGCCCAGCCCCAAACCGGCGGCCAATTCATCGGTCAGGTATTGCCCGCCCCCGGCTTCTTCTTTGATGATCATCGGCACGCCATCCCGCAGGACGACCAGGCGCAGCTTGCGGGCGCCGATGTCCAGAAGGATCACGTTGTCCCGATTGGCCGGGCGGGTGAATTCATAGGCGTTGCAGAGAGCCAGGCCGTCGATGTCCAGCACGGCCGGCTTGAGTTTGGCCAGGGCCATGGCCTCCACGTAATTCCGCACCACTTGCTTTTTGGCGGCCACCACGAGAACGCTCATCTGACGCGTTTCGGGAAAAGTGGCCAGGATGGTGTGGGAAAGATTGACTTCCTCAAGGGGAAAAGGCAGGTGTGGCCCGGCCTCTTCGGCGATGACTTCCGCCAGTTCGTCCGGCGACATCAAAGGCAGGGTGATCTTTTTGACCGCGGTGGAATCGCCGCTGACGGAAGCGGAGACGTATTGGCCATTCAGTTTCAAGCGATCCGTCATGTTTTTCATGGCCTGACCGATAGCGGTCCTGGCCGGGGCCGGCTCTTCCTCCCAGTTGAGGACCAGAGCGCTCGGCAGTTGGGCCAGGCCCAGATCCAAGAGATCGGCCTGGTTGCCGTCGAGGGCGCCCAGGGTCACCACCTTGGCCGCATACGAACCAATGTCAATGCCCAAAACATTTGTTGCCATTGTGCAAAACCTTTGTCTTCCGCCGCTGAACGGATGATCGCGGCGGAGCGCTGTCAGGGGGTCGACGGTATCTTCAAGGTCGGCGCGGTCGCCGGAGAGGGCCGTCTCCAGTCATTCCCGCCGCTTCGAGCCGGCACACGCCGGGGTTAGGAGTTGTCCGTAAAGATCTTGTCCTTGTCTTCCAGAGTGTATCCCAGAGCCAGGATGATCTTGCGCATGGTCTCCATGCGACAGCTCTTGCCGTTTTCGATCCGGTCGATAGTCAGGGGAGAGACACCCGCCTTGCGGGCCAGCTCGGCCTTGCTCATCAAAAGCTGTTCCCTGATAACCTTCAGAGAGTTGCGTGCCAATTGCTTTACCTCGTTGTTTCGAGAAACTCCCCCAGTTTCCGGCCCGGGAGCCCTCTCGTCTTCAGTGGTGGGTTGACCGAAAGCCGGATCCCGCCTGGATCGCGGCCGACAGCGTTTTGGCCGATTTCCCCATAACCCTCAGTCAAGGGCGGGGACCCCTCAGGAGCGCGCCTTATCCCTCCTCGGCGCCGTTTTCGGCTTTAACCCTGAGGCCGTCAAAGTCCGAACGGAAACTCGACCAACCTTAATCTGAAGAGTGCCGACTTCGATCAAGTGAGCCCATTTCACCACATTTAAGATGACAAAGTCAAGCATTATATGCTAATTATGTATAAATTTTAATAACTTATACTGCATGTAGAGTCACGTGCGAAAAAAAGCACAACATCTGGTTCTTTTCATCATCTCTTCGCTTCGCCCAAAAGGGCTTTTTTCCGCCCGAAAACGGCTTTTTTCAAAAATTTTTTCCCACCGCTCCGCCCGACCGAAAAAAAATGACTCTCGCCGTTCCCCGGCTGAGCCCATACCCGGGCCCTTGACAGCCGCCGCCCCCATCTTCTATAGTATGAACGTTCACTCCGATTATTCGGCATGAACAACCTGACCGGCCGGGTTCCGGCCGGCCGCCCGAAACGTCGATTAGGCAAGGGATCCGGAATCTGGCCGGCTGTGAGGCGCATCCGCGTTTCCGAAATCACGGGATGTTTCGGAAAAAAAGTGCGCGACCTTCTGAACCTGATCCGGGTAATACCGGCGTAGGGAGCCGCCCGCGGGTCTGAAAACCCGTCGCCTCAACCGCCGGCAACGGGCGCGGCTCCCTCGCCATATCAAAGGAGCTCGCGTGTCCCTCCCCACCGTTCCCCTCACCTGCGCCCTGACCATCGCCACTTCCGACTCCGGAGGCGGCGCCGGCATCCAGGCCGATCTCAAAACCTTTGCCGCCAATCACGTCTTTGGCCTGAGCGTCATCGCCGCGGTGACCGCCCAGAACACCGTGGCCGTCACCGGATTGGAGTGCCTGTCGCCGGCCATGGTCACGGCCCAGCTCCAGGCTTTATATGACGACCTGCCGGTGGCGGCCATCAAGATCGGGCTGTTGGGCAGCGCCGCCAACACGAAAGCCGTGGCCGCCTTTCTGGCCGAAAAATTTCCCCGCGTCCCCGTGGTGGTGGACCCGGTCATGGTCAGCACCAGCGGCCACACCTTTCTGCCGCCGGACGCCGTCGCGGCTTTGCAGGAGCTGATGGCCCTGGCCACAGTGGCCACCCCCAACCTCCCCGAGGCCGAAGCCCTGTCAGGCCTCACCATCCGCAATAATGAGGATCGGGCCGAGGCGGCCAGAATCATCCTGGAGTCCGGCGCCCGCCACGTGCTGATCAAGGGCGGTCACGGGCGCGAAGCCGTGGCCAACGACCTCCTGGTCGGGGCCGACGGCCGGGCCACCTGGTTCAACGGCCCCCGGGTGGACACCCCCAACACCCACGGCACGGGCTGCACCCTGTCTTCGGCCATCGGCGCCCACCTGGCCCGAGGGCTGGATTTGCCGGCGGCCGTGGCCCTGGCCAAAGACTACGTCACGGCCGGTCTCCGGCACAGCCTGACCCTGGGCCGCGGGCCCGGGCCCCTGAACCATTTCCACCCGCATTACCTTTTCCATTGATTTATTACTCCGGCCACCAAATAAGTCATACCAGTGATTTCGCCAAAGCCCGAAATCACTGGACTTCAGTGGCCGAGAAGCAACTTCTAAAGTTGCCGGGTTAATAATATATAGGGACAACAGGATGAGTAAAATGAAAGACGTGAGTGCTGTTCTCAGCCGCCTTCGGGAAACCAGCCCCCTGGTTCTTTCCATCACCAACCAGGTGACCATGAACGAATGCGCCAACGCCCTGTTGGCCATCGGCGCCTCGCCGGTCATGAGCGACGACCCGGCCGACGCCGAGGCCTTGGCGAGGTTGGCCGGGGCCACGGTGCTGAACATCGGCACCATCAACGACCGCAAGCTGGAAGTCGGCCTGGCGGCGGGGCGCGGAGCCAAAGGGGCCGGGCGGCCGGTGGTCCTCGACCCGGTGGGCGTGGGCGCCACCGACGTCCGCCGCCGGGCCTCCGCCCGAGTTTTGGGGGAGATCGGGCCGGACATCGTTCGGGGTAACTTTTCCGAAATCAAAGCCTTGGCGGGATTGGCCTTTGGCCAAAAAGGGGTGGATTCGAGCGAGGCCGAAGACGCGCGGGCCGCCGCTGAAATCGCCCGCGGCCTGGCCGCCCGCCTGGAATGCGTGGTGGCCGTCACCGGAGCCACCGACGTGCTCAGCGACGGCCGGGCCACCTGGTTGGTGACGGGAGGCCACCCCCTGATGAGCCGGGTCACGGGTACGGGGTGCCTGCTGAGCGCCATGGTGGGGGCCTATGCCGCCGCCAGCCCCGGCGATTTGCCGGCCGGCGTCCTGGCCGCCCTGATCCACCTGGCTTTGGCCGGGGAGCGGGCCGCCAAAGATCTATCGCCGCGCGACGGTTTGGGCACGTTCCGGGTGCGGCTGTTCGACCACCTGTCCCTGGTCACCAGTGCCGATGTAAGCCAATTCAGCGGGATGACCAGCCATGACCGCTCCCAGTGACTTGCGCGAACGACTGCGGCTGACCCTGGTCGTCAGCCGTCGGGAAGCCGAGCCCCGATCGTTGCGCGAACTGGCCGCCGAGACCTTTGACGGCGGGGTCACGGCCCTGCAACTGCGGGAAAAGAATCTGCCTGACCGGGATTTTTATGAGGAAGCCCTGGATCTACGCCAGTTCTGCCGTGAGCGGGGCTGCCTTTTCATCATCAACGACCGGCTGGACCTGGCCCTGGCCACCGAAGCCGACGGCCTGCACCTGGGGCAGACGGACCTGCCGGCGGCCGTAGCCGCCCGCCTTTTCCCCAAAGGCTTTATTGGTGTTTCAGTAAACACCCGTGAAGAAGCCCAAGCCGCCTTGGCCGCCGGGGCCGCCTATCTGGGAGTGGGGGCCGTTTTCCCCACCGGCAGCAAAGACGACGCCCGACCCGTCAGCCAAGAAAGGGCTAAGGAAATTCTGGATCTTCAAGCCCCCACCGTGGCCATCGGCGGCATAACCACCGCCAATGCCGCCGAAGTGTGGGGGCTCGGGTTCACGGGCCTGGCCGTCATATCGGCCTTGGCCTCCGCCGAAGACCCCCGCACGGCGGCGCATAAGTTATTGCGCCGGCCAATCAGCATATTCAACCCGTGATTTCGCCAAAGCCTGAAATCACTGAATTTTTTCGCCCGAGAATGAACATGTTCAGCGGCCGGGTCCATAATACGCTCTCGCCCTGGACGGGGGAGCGTTTTCTTTTGGAGACCGGGACGGTTTATGGTATAATAAACAGTTAAATAAGCGGCCCGCGGCGGACCCATCAAGGAGGCGAGTATCATGCTGGAACTGAAGATCAAAAAAGAGGATTTAGTCAAGGGAATGGGGCAGACCAGCGCCATCGCCGAAAAACGCAGTTCCATGCCCATCCTGTCCAATATCTTGATGG
>JAVBTP010000298.1:0-2980 GCA_031556115.1 Candidatus Adiutricaceae bacterium | reverse complement strand
TGCTGGCCCGGTCGCTCGGTGAAAACCCCGACTCGGCCGGCCCGGCTTTCGAGGCCAAAACGGCGGCCGGACGGGAAGCGCCCAAACGCGGTCCGGGCCGGCCCCCGAAAAACAGTCCCCCGGCTTTCAAGACCGCGGGCTCTGTGGAATCGGAGGAAGTCGAGGTCACCACGGGGGTGAGCGCTTTCCGCGTGGAACTGACCCCGCTGGATCTGGCGGTCCAAAGGCCGAACCGGCTCGACCTGACCCCGGGGGCCACGGTGGCCCTGATGGCCGAGCCCGGCCCGCTGTCCGACGCTCTTGAGCAAACCTTCAAACACTACGGCCAAAAGGTTCGCCGCTGGTCGTGGGCCCAGGCAGAGCCGCCGGTTTTCCCTGAAGACCTGGAGGCCCTGATCCTGATTTGGCCCGGGGCCGAAAACAACCTGGACCTGGCCGGCCGGGCCTTCAAAGCCGCCAGAGCGGCCGGCCCTCTTTTAACCAAAGCCGCCAGAGGGCGGACCCCCTGGCTCTGGGGGCTCACCTTCATGGGCGGGCGGCTGGGCTTCAGCGGGGACGGGCCTCCGGCCGCGGCCGCCCTCACCGGGCTGGCCAAAACTTTGGCCTGGGAATGGCCCCAAGTGCGGGTCCGGGCCATGGATTTGCCGCTCGAGGCTCTGAGCGCCGAGGCTCCCCTTTTTATTCCGAGCCTCCTGACCGCCGCCGGGGCGGAGGCGCCGGTGGAACTGGCGCTGCCCCGGGCGGGTTCTTTTCTGGTTCCCGGCCTGGCTCCTTACCGCATGAAAAACATCAGGGTCCGCCATATCAGGGAAGGGCAGACTATTTTGGTCACGGGCGGAGCCAGGGGAGTCACGGCCGCCGCCCTCAGGGAACTGGCCCGCGCGGGGGGGCCGCGCCTGGTCATCCTGGGCCGGACCGCCCTGGCCGGGGCCGAGCCGGGCTGGATGAAAGACCTTAGAGACGAGGCGGCCATCCGTCAGGCCCTTTTCAACCGGGCCAAAGTCAAGCCCAGCCCTCGGGACTTGGCCAAGGAAAGCGCCCGGCTGATGGCCGAACGGGAAATCAGGACCAACCTGGCGACGTTGGAAAAGGCCGGCTCCAAGGTCACGTACATGTCCGGCGATTTTCGGCGGCCGGACGTCTTGACCGCCGCCCTGGCCGAAATCAAAAAGACCCACGGCCCCATCCACGGCTTCATCCACGGGGCCGGGGTCCTGGCCGACGGCCTGGTTCTGGATAAGCGCGACGAGGCCTTTGACCTGGTCTTTGAGACCAAGGCGCGGATGGCCGACCTCATTTTGCGGGAACTGGCCGGGGAACCTTTAAACCTCGTGGTCTTTTTTTCCTCCTCCACGGCCCGCTTCGGCCGCCGGGGCCAGGCCGACTATGCGGCGGCCAACGAGGTGCTGAACAAACTGGCCCAGACCCTGACCGGTGACCGGCCAGGCCCCAAATGCCTGTCGGTGAATTGGGGGCCCTGGGACGGAGGCATGGTGGACGCCGGGCTTAAACGTTTATTCGAAGATGAGGGCGTCGGGCTCATCCCGATGGCCGAGGGCGCGCGGCTCTTCACCGCCCTGGTCGGGACCCCTAAAAGCGACCCGGTGGAAGTGGTGGTTTTGGGGCCGGGAACCCACTGGCCGGCACTGGAGCCGGGGCCAAGGAAATGAAAAACCTTACTATTAACCCGGCAGTTGGCGAAGTCGGTTCTCGGCGGCGGAAGTCCAGGGATTTCGGGCTTTGGCGAAATCGCGGGTATGACTTATTTTGTGGCCGGAGTAATGACGAGATTTTCTATGAAAGTCAATAAAGGTATAAAAAAACGTCCCGCGGCCAACGAGTTGGTGGCGGTGGTGGGCCTGGGGCTAAGCCTCCCCGGGGCCGGCACGGTGGACGAATTCTGGCAAGGCATTCTGGACGGCCGCTGTTTCTTCCAGCCAGCCAACACCCTGGACTGGGGGGCGGATCCGGAACAGTTTCATCAGGCGGGCGGCCCGGCTCCGGATCTGGCATATAGCCTGAACGGAGCCTTCAACCACCGGCGGACCATCGATCCTGAAGGCCTGAAGCTGCCCGAGGCTTTCGACCTGAAGAGCGCCGACGGTTCTTTGGCCTTCTGGCTGGCCGCCGGCCGGGACGCGGCCAGGGAAGTCCGTTGGGAGCGGGTCGACCCGGCTCGGGTGGGGGTTATCTCCGGCCACGTGATTCTCCCCTCCACGGCCATGGCCGAAGCGGCCGTCAGCCTCTACACCCGGGAGGCCACCCGCGACTGGACGACCAGGCCTCAGTTGGAGCCGCCGCCCCAAGACGCTTTTCACCTCATGGGGTATTCGGCCCGGCTGTTAAGCCAGGCCCTGGGTTTCAGCGGCCCGGCCTATACGTTGGACGCCGCCTGCGCCTCCTCGCTGTACGCCATCCATCTGGCGGTGGAAGAACTTCTATCCGGAAGCCTCGGCGCGGTCATCAGCGGCGGGGTGGCCAAGGCGGACGCCCTGTTCACCCAGTTGGGCTTTTCCCAACTGCGGGCTCTGGCCGCCTCCGGAACCCTGACGCCTTTTGACCAGGGGGCCGACGGCCTCATCGTCGGGGAAGGCGCGGTGGCCCTGGTCCTAAAGCGCCTGGACACCGCCCTGGCCGACGGCGACCACATCCGGGCGGTCATCCGGGGGGTGGGTCTGTCCAACGACCAGACCGGCAATATCCTGGCCCCTCAACCCGAAGGCCAGTTGCGGGCCATGAAGGCCGCCTGGGAAAAGGCCGGGGAGAGCCCTTCGGCGGTGGGGCTGATCGAGGCCCACGGCACGGGCACCATTTTGGGCGACCGGGTCGAGGTGACCACGCTGAAAGAGCTTCTGGCCGACCCGGACTTTCCGGCCGCCGGCCCGGGCGTCCCTCCCCCGGTGGTGGGCTCGGTCAAAAGCAATATCGGGCACCTGCTGTCGGCGGCCGGGGCGGCCAGCCTGGCCAAGGCCGGGGTGGC
>JAVBTP010000139.1:0-5060 GCA_031556115.1 Candidatus Adiutricaceae bacterium | reverse complement strand
GGCCGTTAAAAATTTATATATTCCCACAAGTTACATGTGAACCGCCTGGCGGATGTATATCCATAAATATCAAAAACGATCAAAAGGCCGCCAAACCGGCAATGGCCTTTTTTTGTACCAGTTTGGTCGCCAGGCCGGATTTTGCAAAAACATGCTGTATAAGGAAAATAGCCGCCAGATGGAATTGGACCGCGTCAGCCGTGGCCCGGATAACCCACTCTATGCGGTGGAAAAAAAGTTGAACGAGATACAGGCCAGCGACATCTGGGCCTCTGTCAGCCATGGCACGGATAACATCACTTTTAACGTCATGATGGACAAGCGTCTGGACCTGGACGTCGCCACCGAGGAGGCCCGGCAGGCTGGGGTGGGCATTTTTTATCACCCCGGATTTCAGTGGCTTTCATCCGGCCTGAAGCATCGCGTAGTCAGTTCCTCTCAGATGTCACGCGAACAAAAGGAACGGCGGGCGCGGCCAGAAGCAGGATGGCGGCGAAGACGAGGTGTTTCATAAAAAACTCCAACTCGGCGGCGGTGTTGTCGGTTCGAGTATTATCTCAAAATCGCCGCGCGGTGGCAAACGTGCCCCGCGTCGGGCCGGACGGATTTCACATCGGGTGGGGCGCTGGAGGTTGTCGGCGGGCCCCGACGGGCCTTGCGGGAGCGTTTGTTAAACGTTTTGCCAAACAACCAAAGAGCCCGATCCTGAAATGGCGGCAAGTCACAAATTGCTGATACTAATATATTATTTATGTCAAGCCAATATGCCTCGGTGGCCGGGGAGCGATAAAATGGTTGGAAAAAGGGCCCGATTCTGGTATTCTTACCCAATATTTTATGAACCCATCCAGCAGCCAAGAGCGGCGGAAGCCGCGGCCTCCGGGCCGATCTTGGTCATCCCTGGCGACGATTCTTGACGCGGCCGGCGTATTGCCGGATCAAAAAGTTAAAGACCCACCACAGGAGAACAGATCATGACCCTCAGCCTTTCCCTGAAACGTTTCGTGTGCGCGCTCTCCCTGGGAGCCCTGGTGTGCCTCGCCCCGAGCCCTGAGGCTGTCCAGGCCCAGGATCAGCAGTTCATCACCGTCGGCACCGGCGGGGTGACCGGCGTGTATTACCCCGTGGGCGGCGCCATCTGCCGCCTGGTGGACAAGGGCCGCCGGGCCAAGGAACACAACATCCGCTGCACCGTGGAATCCACCGGCGCCTCGGTGTTCAATGTCAACGCCATCCGCTCCGGCGACCTGTCGTTGGGCATCGTCCAGTCCGACACCCAGTATTACGCCTACACCGGCACGGAACAGTTCACCGAGGCCGGCGCGGACAAAGACCTGCGGGCTCTTTTCTCCCTCCAGTCGGAAGCCTTCACCCTGGTGGCCCGCAATGACGCCGACATCAAATCCTTTGACGACCTGCCCGGCAAGCGCATGAACCTCGGCGACCCCGGCTCGGGTAATCGCAACACCCTGGAACTGCTGATGAAGGAATACGGCTGGACCCCGGCCACCTTCAAGCTGGCCACGGACCTCAAGCCCGCCGAAATGGCCGGGGCCTTGTGTGACAACAAGATCGACGCCTACGTCTATGTGGTGGGGCATCCCAACGGTTCCATCCAGGAGGCGGCCAACACCTGCGGTTCACACGTGGTGCCGGTGGTGGGCCCCAAGGTGGAAGCGTTCATGAAGAAATTCCCCTTCTATCCTGAAGCCATTATCCCCGGCGGCATGTATAAGGGCACGGATAAGGACGTGAAAACCTTCGGGCCCCGCGCCACCCTCCTGACCAGCGCCAAGCTGCCCGATGAGGTGGCCTATGAAATCACCAAAGCCGTTTTCGCCAACCTCGACGAGTTCAAGAAGCTGCACCCGGCCCTGGCTGAACTGACGGCGGAAAACATGCTGGAAGGCAATTCCGTTCCTTACCACCCCGGCGCCATCAAGTACTTCAAAGAAGCGGGACTCATGAAATAAGCCGGTCGCGGCTTCGCGCGCCGCGTCGGCGCATCACCATCGGAAAAGCGGCCCCTCAGCCGCTTTTCCCCATCTGGCCCCCTCCCCTGGAAACCCGCCGTGAGCGGAGTATCGAGATCGGGAGCGGCTCCGCCCCGCGAATCAGGCCTGAAGGAGACCCCATGTCCGAGACCAACGCCGTCGCCGACCCCAATATTATCGAACAGATGCTCGAGGAGGAGACCGGGCGGAGAAAACCCACGGGTTTTGCCGGTACGGTGCTGGTCGCGGTGCCGGTCGTCTGGTCTTTGTTCCAGCTCTGGATCACCTCGCCCATCCCTTATTCCCTGGGGGTGGGGGTGCTCAACGACACGGCCTCCCGTTCCCTGCATCTGGGTTTCGCGATTTTCCTGGCCTATCTGGGCTTCCCCGTGCTGAAACGCAGCCCCCGGCGGCATATTCCCCTCTATGACTGGGGGCTGGCCGCGGTGGCCGCCTTTTGCGCCTGTTACCTCTATATCTTCCAGGCCGAACTGGCCCGGCGGCCGGGCATTCCCACCACCGAAGACATCGTGGTGGCTTGCGTGGGCGTGGCCCTGCTTCTGGAGGCCACCCGCCGGGTGATGGGCCTGCCGATGACTTGCGTGGCCATCCTCTTTCTCGTCTATGTCTTTGCCGGCCCCCACGCCCCGGACCTGATCGCCCATCGGGGGGCCTCCATCTCCCGCGCCGCCTCCCAGTTCTGGCTGACCCAGGAGGGGGTCTTCGGCGTGCCGTTGGGGGTCTCCACCAGTTTCGTCTTCCTCTTCGTCCTCTTCGGCGCCATGCTGGAAAACGCGGGGGCGGGAAATTACCTCACGGGCCTATCCTTCGCCCTCCTGGGGCACCTGCGGGGGGGGCCGGCCAAGGCGGCGGTGGTGGCCTCGGGCCTCCACGGCCTCATTTCGGGCTCGTCCATCGCCAACGTCCTGACCTGCGGGCCGGTGACCATCATGCTGATGAAACGGGTCGGCTTTTCCGCCGAAAAGGCCGGCGCCGTGGAGGTGGCCGCCGGGTCCAACGGGCAGATCATGCCCCCGGTCATGGGCGCGGCCGCGTTTCTCATGGCCGAATACATCAACATGCCCTATTCCCAGATCATCAAGCACGCCTTTGTCCCGGCCCTTTTGGCCTACAGCTCGCTTCTCTACATCGTCCACATCGAAGCCTGCAAGCTCGGCATGGAGGGCCATCCCCGGCCCCCTCGGGCCTGGTCCGACCGCCTGATCCGTTGGGGGATCGTCATCTCGTCCCTCCTGATCGTCATGGGCGCCTTGTATTACCTGACCTCCTGGATCCCCGGGGTGTTCGGGAGCCGGGCCTGGATCGTGTTCGCGTTCCTCCTGGCCGCCGGCTATCTGGGGATGCTGCTCGTCTCCCTGCGCGTGCCCGAGCTGCCCGAAGGGGATACCGACGCCCTGATGCATCTGCCGGCCGCGGCCCCCATTCTGTTTTCCGGCCTGTATTATCTCCTGCCCATCGCCGCCCTGGTTTGGGGCCTGATGATTCTGGAGATGTCGCCGGGCCTGGCCGCCTATTACGCCTGCCTGATCATGGCTTTTATCATCATGACCCAGCGCCCGTTCGTGGCCTGGATGCGCCGGCAGCCGGTCGCCCCGGCTTTCAGGGACGCCGCCGGCCGCCTTTTCAACAGCCTGGTGGGCGGAGGCCGCAACATGGTGGGCATCGGCCTGGCCACGGCCAGCGCCGGCATCGTGGTGGGCGCGGTGAGCCTCACCGGGGTGGGGCAGGTGCTGGCCGCCGTGGTGGAAATCGTGTCCGGCGGCTATCTGCCGGCCGTCCTGGTCATGACCGCCCTCCTGGCCATCATCCTGGGGATGGGCCTGCCGACCACGGCCAACTACATCATCGTCTCCACCCTCCTGGCGCCGGTGATTTACAACATCTCCGCCGCCCACGGCCTGGGCATTCCCCTGTTGGCCGTGCATCTTTTCTGCCTCTATTTCGGGGTCATGGCCGACGCCACCCCGCCGGTGGCCCTGGCCGCCTTTGCCGCCTCGGGCATATCCGGGGGCGACCCTTTCAAGACCGGGGTGCAGGGTTTCATATATGAGATGCGCACGGCCATCCTGCCTTTCGTCTTTTTGTACAATCAGGAAATTCTTTTGATCGGCATCCGGAGCGCCTTTCACTTCATTTGGGTGCTGGTCACGGCGGCCTTGGCCTGTCTGGCTTTCGCCAGCGCCACCCAGCGCTATATGTTCACCCGGACGCGCTGGTGGGAGGTGGTTCTGCTCCTGCTGGCCGTGGTGTTTCTCTTCCGTCCGGGCATACCTCAGGACCTGGTGTTTCCGCCGTATCAGGAACTGCCCCCGGCCCGGGTCATGGAGGCCGTGGCCGGCCTCGGGCCCGGGGATGAACTGCGCCTGCATATCGTCACCGAGTTTTACGACGGCCGGGTCAAGGAACAGGTGGTGGTGCTGCCCTTTGCGGGGGAGACGGCCGAGGATCGTCTGGAAGCCAGCGGCACCTATCTGGGTTGGGAGGGCGACAAGTTGATGATCACCGATGTTTCGATAAACAGCCGGCTGGAAAAGCTGGGGGTGAACATGGACGACCCCACCGAGGTGCTGGGCCTCGAAGTCGCCAATCCCAGGCCGAAAAAGTGGATTTTCAGCATCCCCGGCCTGCTTTTATTGGCGGTGGTGGTCCATAGCCAGGTGCGGCGCAATAATCGGGAAAAGTTGATGGCGGCCCGGCCCGCGGCGGCGGGCGGGATTTGAGGCTGGCTGAGCCGGGTGTATTCGCCGAGGAGGAAAAAATTTCGGCCCGACGGGATTGGGCGCCGGGCCGAAATTTTTGAAAATCCCCATTGGCGCGGCCACGGTCAGCCCGTCGGCCCGCCCTGATACTCGCCGGGCCTCCAGGCCGGGTTCACCGTGCGCGGGTGAACCCGATTGGTGAGGAACAGCCAGATAAAATTCCGTTCGTGATCCCACCACAGGGCCGGGCCGGTGTAGCCCAGATGGCCCACGGCCGTCGGCGACAGCCGGGAGCCGGCCAGGGATTCCACCCCGCCCCGATGGTTGAAGCCCAAGGGGCGGCCCG
>JAVBTP010000203.1:0-7539 GCA_031556115.1 Candidatus Adiutricaceae bacterium | reverse complement strand
TGGATACGAAGGTCAGCATGGCCATGTTCTTGTCGGTCAGGATATCGTCGATGACGTCCTTGATGATCCACGGCAGGACCACCTGGGAGAGGCTGGCCCCCACCAGGCACAGCAGGCCGAAAAACAACCGGAGCCGATAAGGACGGACATAGCTCAACAGCCGGGCGTAATTGTTCATAAGGCCCCCTCTTTCAGCCAATCGGAGGCCGCTTGAAAAATCAGCCCGACTTCTTCATCCATCCGGCCGCCATCCGGAGGGTCACCGGCGGGGGCCAGGCTGAAGAAGCGGGCGCGAGGCAGGGAATCAATCAGAATTTTCGGGGTGGTGGCCAGCAACAGGCAGATCAGCCGGGGGAGCGCGCTGTTGCCCATCAGATGGGCCGCGCCGTTATCCAAGGTTATGCACAGATCGGAGCGGGCGGCCAGGGCCGGGATATCCGACAAATCGGTGCGGCCGGCCAGGTTGGCGACGCCGGCCGAATCAAACGATTGCAAAAGCTCGTCCACATAAGGCCGATCGCCCGGGCCGCCGATGACATACATAAACGCCCCCAGCTCCGCCTTCAACCGGCCCATCAAAGCGGCGAATGCGGCGGCCGGCCAGGTTTTGCCAGGGTCATTGGTCTTGACGCACAGGCCGATGACCGGCCGGCGGCGGCCGGCAACGGACAGCAGCCCCTCCGCCCGCCGGGCCCGCTCAGGGCTCACCGGCGGCAGGGTGATCCGGCCCCGGCCCGCCACTCCCAGGGACCGCCGGACCACCAGTTGAAACATCTCCACCAGGCTGCCGGCGCACTCCTCCGGCGCCATGACCACGGTCCTGGTGAAGAACAGCCTGGTCCAGAATTTGGGCCGGGCGCCGGCGAACAAAATATCCGGCCCCAGGCGTTTTTTGATCCCGGCCAGAAAGGCGGCCAAGGCCCCGCGCGGGCGCCGGTCCAGAGACAGAAAAACCTCGGGCCGGCCGGCGCGGAGGCGGCCGGTCACGTCCTTCAAACCATAAAACAGGGAACCGCTGCGGTAGGGATAGACGATGACCTCATCGACCACGGGATTATTCGTCAGAAGTTCCGCCGCCTCGGGCCGAGCCAGCGCGATCAGGCGGGTTTGGGAAAAATGTTTTTTTATCAGGTCCAGGGCCGAGGTCATCATGATGACGTCGCCGACATTGACCAAAAGTGACACCACAATGCTTCGCACCAAAACTCCTTGGACCCCATGAAGTAGGAAAAGTATTATAGTCCATTACCCGGCCTCCCGCAAGAGTTCTGTCCAGGGCTGTCCAGGACTGTAGGGGCTGTCCAGGGCCCTCTCCGGCCGGCGGCATTTGACACGGGCGGCCACTTCGGCTATCTTCGAACAGTATGTGTGTAAGATTACGAAATAAAGAGGGCCGGGCCTGATGACCTATCGCCTGCTTTTCGAAGGCTGGACCAGGCGTGAGGCTTGGCGGAACTGCCAGACGGGGGCTTTGGCGAAATCACGGGTACGACTTATTTTGTTGCCGGAATAATCATCAACCATACACCCTGGCGACGATCAGGCGGGATGACCAGTGACGCCCCAAACACTCCGCTCGGATTTCCTGGAAAAAAACCTGGCCGCCCTGGACCGGGGAGGCCAGCATCTGGCCCTGGACTGGCTGAGGGGCGCCGCCCCCGGCCAGGCCGTCACGGAGGTAGCCGGGGCGGACGGACGGCCGGTGCTTTTGGTGGGCGGTCAAAGCCAGGCCTCCCGCCACGACCCGGAAAAGGAAGCCAGCCTCTGGCTGGAAAAGGCCCGTGCCCAGGGCGCCGAAATCCGGTCCGGCTCGCTGCTCCTGTTCGGTTTCGGCAGCCCTTGGCCGGCGGAACTGATTTTGCGGAAAAAACCCGTCTCTGTTTTTGAACCCGACCCAGGGGTGGTGCGGGCCGTTTTGGGTTTTCATGACTTTCAAACCGCTCTGGCCGCGCCCGCCGGAACAGGCCTGACCCTCCTGACCCCGTGGCACCTGGCCCGCGACCAGGGCGGATGGCGGGGCCTGACCCTGCTGGTTCATCCCCCGGCCCAACGGCGGGCGGCGGGCCACCTGGCCAACCTCAGGCGCCTTTTGACCGGCCCCCGCCGCCGGCTGAACCCGGCCTCCGGCGCCGAATCGCGCATCATGGTCGTCCCGCCCCTGTCCGGGGGGTCTTGGCCGGTGGCCGCCTCCCTGGCTCGGGCGGTGGAAACGGCCGGCCATCCGCTGCTGTTTCTGGACTGGGAGGCGCGCCTGAAGGACATGGAGCGGGCGGCCCATCAGGCCCGGCCGGCCGACGCCCAACGCCTGACCGCCCGCATTTTTGCGGAGGCCGGACTGGCGGCGGCCCAGGCCGGGCAAAAATTCCAGCCCGACGTCATCCTGGCCCTGGCCCAGGCCCCGCTGGACACCGCCGCCCTGACCCGCCTGCGGGAGCACAGCGACGCCCTGCTGGCGTTCTGGCTGGTGGAGGATGCGCGTTTCTTCCGCTATGTGGCCGAAGTGGCCCCGGTCTATGACGCTTTGTTCCATATCCAGGCCGGCCTGGCCGAACCGATGGCGCGGGATTGGGGTCTGTCCGAGGCCCATTACCTGCCCCTGGCCGCCGATCCGGATCTTTTCCGGCCTCTGGCGACCGAGTCGGTGGCCGAGGCGTATCAGGCCGAACTCTCTTTTATGGGCGCCGGGTATCCCAACCGGCGGCGCCTCCTGACCGCTTTGGCCCGCGACTTTTGGCCCCGAACCGGACGTCCGGCCGAAGCGTTCAAAGTCTTTGGCTCCGGCTGGGGAGGAGCGGATCCCGAATTGCGGGGCCACCTCTTCGATCAGGGCCGGCGGGTCAGCCAGCTGGAATGCGCCTTGATCTATGCCGGGGGCCTGGTCAACCTCAATATCCACGCCAGCGGGCACCCGTCGCCCGGCTTTGACCCTGAAAGCCGTTTCGTCAACCCCCGAACGTTTGAAATCGCGGCCGCCGGGTCCCTCCAGATCGTCGACCGCCGGCCTCTCCTGCCCGACCTTTTCACCGCCGGCCGCGAAGTGGCCGTGGCCGAGGCCCCGACCGACCTCCCCGGCCTCATCGACCATTACCTCCGCCACCCCGAGGAAGCGGCCGCCCTGGGCCGCGCGGCCAGGCAACGGGTTCTGGCCGAACACACCTATGGCCACCGGCTGGCGCGAATGCTCGCGCTCTTGGGCCCGCCGGACGCTTCCTGATCGGCGCCTCGCCTATTCGGCGCGCTCGCGGACAACCGCATCCGATCCGCGGACGGCCGAACCGCGAAACCCGGGTCAAACCGGATTTCGGGGTTCTGATTTACAGTGTTTTTTTCGCGAAACAGATGACCTTATCGGCTGATCACCTCCGCCTCCACGCTTTCTAAAACGTGTTGGATGGGCGACGAAGCGCTCACTTTGAGGCCAGTCGCTTTATCCTTGCCGCCGCCCCAATGAAGGGACACAATCAAGTTCGCTTTGGTATCCATCATGACGACGGAACCCGAATCACCACTCTCAGTAAAAGGCTGGTCAACGGTCAAGCTGTACACCGCGATCTGGTCATCAAGCTTGTTCTCTAACTCATTGGATACCGTCATGTTGATATACCTGATAATGCCTCGTGTGAACCGCGTGGTCCGGCCTCTTTTCTTTACGTTTTTTTCCAGATCGGCGGCCGTGACCTCATGAACCCCGCCGACATAGCCCACATCCTGAATCACGCCGGCGGCGGCCACGGCGGCGTCATCCATCTTCGCCACCGCGGCATCGGCTTTTTCATAGTACGCGCCTCGGGCCGTCACGGCGATTTTATTGCCGTCGCCGTCTTTGGCCTGGCATATCTTCGTGCCCGCATCGCCCAACACATGATAGTTACTCAATATATAAACATCTTGGGGATTATCCCCAGCCTTTTTCGACTGCACAAAAGTCCCCAGCGTACCGTAACTGCCAGGGACATAAAGCTGCACGCCACCGGGAGCCGGCCGGTAACGGGTCTGATCCGGCTCAACTTCTGGCTGGAATTCAGGTAGTTCGACGATATCAGTGGGTACGCCGTTATAGGATTCCGGTATGATCTCTTCCGGTTTTAACCAATCGCGCACCTTTTTTTTTGAGGTGAAGACCACAATAGCCAGTTCGTCGGTTTTTACACCGCCTTTCCGTTTATAACCAATGGCGACGGAATGCACGCCGGGCCTTTGCAGCAATTCCTTTTCCACTTTTTTCTTTTCCGCCAAAACATCTTGGTATTCAGCCATTTTTACTACCCCTCTCTCGGAATGTCAGGTTGCCTGGCGGTTCATTCGGAAGCCCACTCTTTATACTGTTTATCCATCATCTCCGACCATTCCTCCAGTTGGGCCCGAAGTTCGGGACCGATGGGTTCCGGATCGGGGGATTCCGGCTGGGCGTCAATCCCCGTGTCATAGTCACCCACCACGATCCCCTGGGCAAAATGGGTTCCGGAATGTTCCAGTTGCAGGCAATAGACCTTATCGTGATACTCGACCCGTTCCAAATGAACGATGGGCACATACCCGCCGTCTTTGGCCAACAGCCTGTCGGCCGCATTCAACATGTTGGCCATAATAAGACCGCGCTGGGTGGCGATGGGGTGGGCATCGCTCAGCAAAAGCGGCTGTTTCCCTTCGCCCCGCGCCAGGATCATCGTCTCTTCCATACCCATGATCACCTGGGCGACCGGGGTCGAACCGCCGTCCCGACACATCACCCGGTCACCGACCGCGATGTCCTCAATGGCTTTTTCTTTTCCGTCCGCCATCACCACCATGGAGCGCCGTCCCAAACAGCCCCATTGAATGGCGAGCTGTTTTATCTTTTTATAAGCGGAGCTTTCCATAATATTTTCACTGGTTACGACAAACGGCACTTGAAACACCGTCGATAACCCGGCCGGCCGCACCCCCACAAACAGGCGTAGATACAGATCGAATATGCTATCTGGCTTATAGTCCCTGAGCTCCATGGAACAGCCCCAGTTTTCAGGAAACGTCCAAAACAAAGTCTGGCCCGTTTTTGTGGTGACGATTTCGTGCCATTTCGCCGTGTTGAGCTGGACGCCCCCAGTGAGCAAGGTGCTGGTCAGAGAACACATAAAAGTGTCATCCAGGCAGGCGGAATCCACCACAAAATCTTTGGTGAACGTAACGCTTCCCTTCAGCGGCAACATGACGTCCACGTAATCGATACCGTTAATTTTGTACGCTTTCGCACCAGGGTAGGTATACGCGGCGTTAGAATCCGATCGTTGGTTATAGACGATTTTGATGGTACCGGCTCCCGACTTTTCCTGCGGTTTTTCAACAAACACCGATTCCACCGCTTCGTTGGTGCCGGGCAGCATAAACACGTTTTCTTGGCGGATGACTTCAGTGACGACGTCGTTGCCTTTATCGTCCTTCTGCACCGCCTGGAAGCTTGTCCCGGCTTTTATATCGCGTTTTTCGCAGGTGATCAGCACGGTGGGGTCGGCCACAATCGTCCCGACAATTCCATTGGCGTTGGAAGCATATGGAGCGCACCCACCAAGAAATTTGCCGCTGGCCTTTTCAATAAGCTCACTGCGCATCATGACGAAGGGTTTCTTTTCCAGATATTTTGCGGTGGAATGGGCATACAGGGTTTCAAGTTTCGCGCCCGCCGCCTCGGTTCTGATTTTTCGATCCTGCCGTGGATCGTCCTTCAGCACTTCCAAATCAAACCAGTCTTGGCGCCCGTGAGCGCTTGATCCAGCGGTGCCGGCGGGTTCCATTTGAAGGCGCGCGGCCGCGGATCCGGGGGTGTCGTGGAGCTTTTTGATAATTTTTGGAAAATGTTTCTTCAGCAAATCTGCCCCGCCAAATCGCGCCAGCGCGTGAGCAAATGGCTGCGGTTGCGCGTAATCGACTCTTCCGGACGCGATCAGCGCTTGCATCGCGTTCATGAATTCCCTTTTGTTCACATTCGGCCTCATGATGAACCTCCTGGTATGGAATTAAGCCGCAATCGAGTGGGTGCCATAAAAACGGAAGACATCTGTTGTTTCAAGATCCCGCCGTGATGTTCGCCCTGAAGGCGGATTTAACCGTTGTATGTATGGCAAGCAGTGGCCGCGTGTACAAAAACCTCCTTTCGGACCGCCTGTTGGAGGGCCGCATAAATGCGGGGAAAAGCAAGCATTCCCCATGACTTTTTATTCATGCGCTCACTTTCAAACAAAATCAAACAGGGCATATAAAATCTTTATATCAAAATTATATAATTTTTTAAACATATTTATTTTCATAAAATACAAAAACAGCATTTAAATACAAAAAACCAGATAACATCTTAAAGCAATACAATTTAAAAATAAAATATACCAATAATAAAATAATATAACACAAACAATATTCAATACTTTACTTGATTAAAAACAAATCCCAGCCCCCGCCCTCTATAATCACCGTCCCTGGCCCGTTTCAAGGCCGATTTATCAGATAAGTGTCCATAAAATAAAAAACGGCTAAGTTTAAAGGAAAATTTTTCAAAAATAACTATTGCAATTGAGACTCATTTGTAATAATCTGCGAGTCAGTCAAACGAACCGGCGGTCAAGACCTCCCCTCAAAAAAACGCAACCCGGTGACTGTTTGACCTCCCACCGGACCACGGCCTGAATCCTGGCCCCAGGCCGTGGTCCGGATTTTCACTTCGGCGGTGTTCGCAACCGCCCGGCATTCGGAGTGGATGCCGTCGCCCCGTATAAAGACGGCCGGGAGCGCTCGGTCCCGTCCATATTTTCTTTCGATAAACCACCACCGTGGTTTTTATATCGCGACCATCGCCTTTCAACGAGACCCGCCCCTGGCGGAGCTGATCACTCCAAGCCGGCCCGGACCACTCCGCCCCGGCCCTGGTGTCAATTTGTAAAAATTTGCCACTGAACACGAGGCCGGGTCCGGAACGGCCGCCAGGGGACGACCTTCACCCGCCGGGCGAGGCGGACATATGGAACAGGAGGATTGATGTCCAAAGTTTTAATTGTATACGGCTCCACCACTGGCAACACCGAATGGGTGGCCGGCGAAGTGGAAAAGGCGGCCAAGGCCGCCGGGCATGACGTGGAAGTTCAAAACGCCGCCAAGGCCAAAGCTGGCGGCCTCTGCCAAGGGCGCGACCTGGTGGTCTTCGGCTGTTCCACCTGGGGGCAGGACGAAATCGTGCTTCAGGACGACTTCGCCCCCCTCTTTGAGGCTTTTGACCAAATCGAGGCCCGGGGGGTCAAGACAGCGGTGTTCGGCTGCGGCGACGAGGACTATGACTATTTCTGCGGCGCGGTGGACGCCATCACCGACAAACTGGAGGCCCTGGGCTCCACCGTGGTGGGGGACAAACTGAAGATAAACGGCGATCCCGCCGACTCGACCGATTCCATTCAAAAGTGGGCCGAAGGGGTTCTGGCCGCGGTGTGAAGTCTCCGCCCGCCCAACCCCGACGAGGCCCCCGCCCCAAAAAAAAAACCCGACCACCCCCCACCGCGCGAGTGAGGATTTTGCGTG
>JAVBTP010000129.1:0-3718 GCA_031556115.1 Candidatus Adiutricaceae bacterium | reverse complement strand
GGCCGGCTCGTGGCCTGGCGGGAACTGGCCGAACTCCTGCCCGACGGCCAGAACAAGGCCAATGCCTATAAGGTTATCGCCCGGCTCCTGACCCGGAGCGAACGGTATGACGAAGCCCGGGCCGCCTACCGGTCGGCCCTGAAACAGGCCCCCGACGATCTCAACATCCACCTCAATCTGGCTCGCCTGTCCGCGGCGGCGGGCGATCAGGCCGGTTACCGCGACTTTTTGGCCAAGGCCGTGGAACTGGCTCCGGACAATCTGGAACTCAGGCGGGAACTGGCCGGCGCCCTGCGGGACCAGGGCGCGAACGCCAAGGCCCGCGCCCAATACCTGGAAATTCTGAACCGCGCCCCCGAAGACCAGGCCACCCGGCTGACGCTCATCGATCTTCTGGACCAAATGAAGGACCGGGACGGCCTGGTCACCCAATACCAGGCGCTCATGGCCGCGCACCCGGACGACAAGGTGCTCCCTTATAATCTGGGGGTGCTTTTTTTCGAGAAGAAACAGTGGCCCCAAGCCATTGAAGCCTTCAAGAAAGTGGTGGAGCTGGATCCGGGCGATGTCGAGGCCCGCGATTATCTCTTGATCATCTACCAGCGGACCAACCAGCGGCCGGAGATCATAGCCTCCGCCCTGGACCTCTACCGTCTCGACCCGTCCAAAACCGTGTACCGGACCCTGATACTCAACACGCAGGAAAACGCCAAGGATTGGGGGGGCTATGTCCAGGCCGCCGAGGAGTGCGCCAAGCTGACCCCCGACGACGCGGAGGCCTGGCAGCTGCTGGCCAAAGGCCAGGCGCGGCTGAACAAAAAAACCGAGGCCGCCCAGAGCCTGTGGAAAGCGGCGGAAGTGGCCAAGGAAAAACCCAAGGACGCCTGGCTGGCCGCGGCCAAAGCCTTCGCCGCCCTGGGCCGGAACGACCGGGCCCTCCAGGCCTATCGCAAAGTGCGGGATATCGAGCCCAACAACGAACAGGCGGCCAAGGCCATTTTGGAATTGGAACTCAAGGCCGCCCAGGGCAAAAGCTGAACGGCCCATTGAAGGATATATCGTGGAGCCTGACGCTCCGGCAAAGGTAATGACGTTATGGATTTATTGATGGACCTCATGCACCGCGGCGGTTGGGTCATGTACCCCATCCTTTTGAGCAGCCTGGTGGGGCTGGGGCTGATTTTAGAGAGGCTCTGGGCTCTGCGTCCCGGACGCGTCGTGCCCCGGGCCTTTCTGGCCTCGGTGGGCGGTCTTCTGGACCGGCGCCGCTATGACGAGGTGGCCATGATCAGCCGGGACGGGGAAAACGCGGCCGCCCGCCTGGTGAGCCTGGCCCTGAAACTGGCCGGCCGCCGCCGGCTGGCCTTCAAGGACGCCATGGAAGAGGCCGGCCGCCGCGAAGCCGCCGAACTCTCCACGCACCTCGGGGCCCTGTATCTGGTGGGCTCCATCGCCCCTCTCCTGGGCCTTCTGGGCACGGTTTCAGGCATGATCAACGCCTTCAACTCCATTGCCGTGCACGGCATCGGCAACCCGGGCCTCCTGGCCGGCGGCATTTCCGAAGCGCTCCTGACCACCGCCGCCGGCCTGTGCGTGGCCATTCCAACCCTGGTCCTGCACCGCTTTCTGGCCAGCAAGGCCGAACGCCTGACCGGCGAGTTGGAAGGGCTGTCGTCCGACCTTCTGGAGGCCCTGGCCGCGCCCGAAACCGCCTCATGACGACCAGGGGCCGGCGATGAATTTCCGCAAGTCACGCAAAGGTCTGGGCACGGACGTCAATCTGAATATGACCCCTCTGGTGGACGTGGTCCTCCAGTTGGTCCTGTTTTTCATGGTCACCACCCAATTCGCGGTGCTGCCGGGCCTGAAACTGATCCTGCCGGGCATCGACCCCGAAGCCCGGGTCCAGGTCCAGAAAACCGAGCGGCTGGACATCACCCTCACCGCGGCCGGCGACCTCTATTTCGAGGAACAGCCCACCACCCTGAAAAACCTGGCCCGCCACCTCGAACGCACCGGCGCCAGCGGTAATGAAGTGGTCATTGTGGTCTCGGCCGATCAGCAGGTGCCCTATGGGCGGGTGATCAAAGTCATGGACACCCTCCGGCTGGGCGGTTTTAACCGGGTGGTGTTTGCCGCCCGGCCCGAAACGGACGGGGCGGAAGGAGAGACCCTTTGAGCGTCGACGACTTTTCGGAAAAACCCGTTGAAAGCGGGGGCCGGGAAGGCGGCGCCCCCGGCAAATCCGTGGCCGGGGCCATTTGGGGTTGGCCGGGCCGGGCCTGGCGGCGCTACGGCTTGTTTCTTTCAGGGGCGGCCATCCTCGGCGGGCTGATCTATCTGGCGTCCTCGGCCGACGGCTTTATCAAGCGCGGCGAGCTGGAGCGGGAAAAACTGAAATTGGAAGCCGAGATCGAAACCCTCCAGGATGAGAACCGCATCCTCAGGCAAAAACTGGAACGGCTGAAAAGCGACCCGGCCTACGTCGAGGACGAGGCCCGCAAAAAACTTGGGCTGGTCCGCCCCGGGGAAACGGTGTACCGCCTTTCGGAGGAACCGGATTTAAGCGACGACCCCGTTCCGGACCAGGGCAACGGGCTTCATCTCCCCGCGGAAGAAGCCCCCCGGCCATAAAACCGACACACTACCGGCCGGCCGCCGAAGGGCGGCTTCGGCCACGCCATACAGACAGGAGAGACAATTAATGTATTCCACCAGTGATTTCCGCCGGGGCCTGAAGGTGACCTTCAAGGGTGAACCCTGGATCATCGTTGAATTTCAGCACGTCAAACCGGGCAAAGGCGGCGCCTTTGTCCGCACCAAAATGAAGAACCTGGTCAGCGGCCGGGTGCTGGAGGAAACCTTTCGCTCCGGGGAAAAGCTGGAGAGGCCGGACCTGGAGGAAAAGAACGTACAGTTCCTCTATTCCGACCCCAAAGACGGCTATGTGTTCATGGACGAGGCCACCTACGAGCAGCTGCACCTCTTCGAAGAGCAGGTCGGTGACAGCCGCTTCTACCTTCTGGAAAACATGCACCTGATGATCAACCTGTATCAGGGCCGGCCCATCGGGCTCGACTTCCCCACCACCGTCAACCTGGAAGTCATCCAGAGCGACCCCGGGGTCAAGGGCGACACGGCCACCGGGGCCACCAAGCCGGCCACCCTGTCCACCGGCCTGGTGGTCCAGGTGCCTCTCTTCATCAACGAAGGGGATGTTTTGAAAATCGACACCCGCACCGGCGAATATCTGGAGCGGGCCAAGTAAATTCAAAAGCCCCGGACCCGTTCCGTTCAAATTGAAAAAGGCTCTGGCGGCCGCGGCTTTTCGAGCGCCCGGCCGCCGAAGGTGGAGTATGCCGTTGTTCGTCGTGGCCGTGATCCTGGGCCTCATTCAGGGGCTGGGCGAGTTTCTGCCCATTTCCTCTTCCGGCCACCTGCTTCTGGCCCAGGCCTTTTTCGGCCTCCTGGACCCCGAGGTGGCTTTCGACGTGGTGCTGCACCTGGGCACCCTGAGCGCGGTCGCTCTTTTCTACCGCCGAACCCTCTGGGCGCTGATCAGGGAACTGAGGCACCTGCCCGGGGCCCTGCTCAGCCCGGCCCGGATGGGCCGCCTGTACCGCGAGCGGCCGGATTTCCGCTTCGGCCTTCTGATCCTCATCGGAACCATCCCCACCGGCCTCATCGGCCTGGCCCTCAAGGACCTTCTCAAGGCCCA
>JAVBTP010000233.1:0-6527 GCA_031556115.1 Candidatus Adiutricaceae bacterium | reverse complement strand
GGGGCGAGCCGGCCGAGGCCGCCGCGCTCGTCCGGCTTGTCTGGGGGCGCTACCCGTCGCGAAATCCAGAAGGACGCGACGGGGCGAGCCCCGTCAATTCCACGACAAAGGCTTTTATGATTCGTATCGCCCTGGTTGATGACGATAAAGCGTTTTTGCGGGATCTGGCCGGCCAGGTCGAGGCGTATCCGGGCTGGGGCGAGGGCGGGCCTGAAATCCGCGCCTTCAGGTCGGCCGAGGATTTTTGGCCGGCTTTTGAAAGCGAACCCTTTGATCTGATTTTTCTGGACGTGGTCATGCCCGGCCGCTCGGGGCTGGAGACGGCCCGCCGCCTGTACGTCGCCGCTCCGCGGACGGTCCTGGCTTTCATTTCCTCCTCCCCCGATTTCGCCTCCCTGGGATACGGGGTGGACGCGGTGGCCTACCTGGTCAAACCGGTGGACAGACAAGCCGCCCACCAATTGATTCAACTGGCCCTCAAGCGGCGGGCCGGCCGCCCCGGCCGGCGCATTCTGCTGAAAACCGGGCGCACCGCCAATCAGATAAAGCCGGACGACGTGGTCTATCTGGAGAGCGACGACAAACGGGTCAATTTCCACTACCGGAACCGGATTGCGGTGTATACGGGCAAACTCAAGGACTTTCTCTCCCAGCTGCCGCCCAACTTCATCCAGATCCATAAAAGCTACGCCGTCAACCTCGACCACATCCAGGCCTTGAAGCCCCAGGAGATGGTCACCGACGACGGCCGAGCCGTTCCCATCAGCCGCCGCTTCCGCGATCAGGCGGAAAAGCTGTATCTGGCCCATGTGGTCGAGGAGGCCTGGCGATGACCGGGCTGGCCGCGCTGAACCCGGTCATTCTCCACTCCCCCCTCATCCTGGCCATCCTCTACCTGTTTCTCTTTTATCAGATCAAGGCCACCCATCCGGCCTTAAAGGTCCTGGCCGCGCTCCTGCTCTTCCTGATCACCGCCTTCTGGCCCCTGGTCGGGACGTGGACGTCACCGGGGCTCAACATGGCCCGGATGATCCTGGGCATGTTCGCCATTGCCACGGTGTTGCGTCTTTTGGTTTTTGAGGGCAGCTTCAGCCGCATCTTTTTCGGCGTGGCCTCCGTCGGCTCGGCCGCCAGCCTGATCCTGATTTTCATCCACACCGTCCTGGGGGATATCCTGGAAATGAGGCTTCAGCCCGGCGCCGCCACTTTGCCCCGGTTCATTTTCATCGCCGTGGCCCTGGCGCTGTTCCCCATGGTGTATTACCGGCTCCGGCGGCCCTTCATCTACATCCTGGAGGCCATCCAAAACGAAAAATGGTACACCAGCGGCCTGACCACCCTGATGTTATTCATCATCAGCTATCTGGGCAAGATGCTTTCTTTTCTCCACTCGAACCTGATCAACCTGGTGGCCGTTGTTCTGCCGATCCTGACCTGGGTCGGTTTTCACCTCATGCTGTACCAGGTCATCATCAGCCGGGACCGGAGCGCCATTCTGGACAACCGGCTCAAGCTGTCCCGCCAGTTGCTCCAGATATTTTTTTTCTATAACGAGGAACTGGCCCAAAAGGAGCGGGCGCTGCGGCTCCTGCGTCACGACTTCCGCCACCTTTTGAGGCGGCTCGACACCCTGGCCCTGACCGGCGACGCCAGCGCCGTCCACCGCTGCATCGAGGGCCTGGTGGACCAGTCCCAGGAGTACCCGATCATAACCTACAGCGACAACCTGGTGCTCAACGCCGTGGTTTCCTATTATTTTTCCCGGGCCGCCAAAAACGGGACGCGAAGCGAGGCCCGTCTGGCCCCTCCGGAACACTTGCCCGTCAGTAACGAGGAATTGGCGGTGCTCATCGGCAACGCTCTGGAAAACTGCGTCAAGGGCACCGCCCCCTTGGGCGAGGCCGGGCGCATCACCTTCACCCTCAAACCGGTCAAAGACCGTCTGGTTTTCATTTTTGAAAACAACTATAATGAGGAAACCGACGGCTACCTGCGGGGCGAAGGCCTGGGGCTCCAGAGCATCCGCACCCTCTGCGCCCGGTGCGGCGGCGCTATGCAAGCCGGCGGGAATCACGGGCTCTTCACCCTGACCGCCGTTTTGCCCCTGGCCCGGCCGGCGAACGAAGGTCCGGCCGAAAACATTATGTGAGCCCGTTTCTCCATCGAGCTGGCTTGGCTCGCCGGAGAAATGGCCTGAGACGGTTAGTGAAACAGTCGGGAGATCAACCATGAAGAAAAAATATCGCCCCGCCACCACGGCGCTCCACGCCGGCTACGACTGGGCCCAAAACCAGCGGTCTCGGGCCGTGCCCATTTACGCCACCACCAGTTACGTCTTCCGCGACGCCGAGGAAGGGGCCGACCTCTACGCCCTGAAAAAACCCGGCTATCTTTACAGCCGCCTGGGAAGCCCCACCGTGGCCGTGCTGGAGGACCGCCTGGCCGAATACCACGGCGCCTCCGCCGGGCTGGCCATGGCCAGCGGTTCGGCGGCCAACTCGATGCTCTTTCTGTCTCTGGCCGGTCCGGGGAAGAAAATCGTCTCCAGCCCCTATCTGTACGGGGGCACGTCAACTCTTCTGGAACACACCCTCAAACGGTTCGGCATCCACACCGACTTCGTGGATCTCAATGACGACCGGGCCCTCCGCGCGGCCATCGACGGCCATACCGTGGCCGTCTTCGGCGAAGGCGTGGCCAATCCCAGCGGGTATATCGTCGACCTGGAAAAGGTGGCCGCCACCAGCCATGAATACGGTTTGCCGTTCATCGTCGACAACTCGGCCGCGCCGCCGCCGCTCCTGAACCCCTTCGAGTACGGGGCCGACCTGGTGACCTATTCCCTGACCAAGCTCATCGGCGGACACGGCACCCACCTGGGGGGCCTGGTTCTGGAAAAAGGAGATTTCGACTGGGGCCAAAACGATCGCTTTACCAACTACCTCAACGCCCCGGACCCGACCTACGACGGGTTGAACTTCTGGGAGGCGTTCGGACAGCCCCGCTATCGGGAAGGCCTCAGCCAGGTGGTGGTCACCAAGATGCGGCTGGACCTGATGCGCAACTTCGGGCCGTGCCTGTCGCCTTTCGGGGCCCACGAATTTTTGCTGGGGCTGGAGACCCTGCCCCTGAGGGCGCGGCAACAGGCGGCCAACACCCAGGCCGTGGCCGAATATCTGGCCGGCCATCCCAAGGTGGCCTGGGTGCGGTATTCGGGTCTTCCCGGCAGCCCCCATCACGCCCTGGCCCAAAAGTATTTCGGGGGCCGGCCCGGCGCGGTTTCGGCATGGGGCTCAAGGGCGGGTTCGAAGCGGCGGCCCGGTTCATCAACCAGGTCGAACTCTGGTCCCACCTGGCCAACATCCTCGATGCCCGCAGCCTGATCATCCACCCGGCCTCCACCACCCATCAGCAGATGAGTTCCGCCGAACGCCTGGCGGCCGGAGTCTCCGATGACTTCATCCGCCTGTCGGTGGGCCTGGAGGACGTGGACGACCTGCGGGAAGCTCTGGAAGAAGGGCTGGCCACGGTGTAAAACCCCGCGGCGGAAAAACGCCCGGCCGACCGGCCGGCGCCGCCCTGGGCGGCGGCGATCCGGCCATTATTGACCCGCCGACCAAACGTATTCAGGGTGATTTCGGCAAAGCCCGAAATCACCGGGATTTGGTCGTCCGAGAATGAATAGGTTTAGCCACCGGATCTATATCTTCCACTGTCGGCCACGCCAGGACAGCCGGCCCGCCCTCGCCGGCCAGTTTCCCGGTCAGGCCCGCTTGGCCGGCGCGCTTTCTTTTTCCAGGATTGTGGCCAGGGCGGCCAGGGTGGGCGGATCGAAAACTTCGGCCCGAAGGCCAGGGTCGAGACCCAGGCCGGCCAGGGCCGAAGCGGCGGCCGGACGGCCGTAGACTTTGGCCAGATTATTGAAAATGGTCTTGCGCCGGGCGGCGAAAGCCGCCGCGGTGAAGCGGCCCAGGGCCTCGGGAGAAACCGCCGGTTCCTCCTCGGGCCGGACCACACTCAAAGCCACCACCGCGCTCTCCACGTTGGGCCGGGGATGGAAGGCCGAAGGCGGCACCGTGAAAAGGCCTTTCACCCGGCACCACAGGTTCAAGGCCACGGCCAGGCGGCCATAGTCTTTGCTCCCCGGCCCGGCCGTCAGGCGCTGGGCCATTTCCTTTTGCAGCATGAACACCGCCCCCGTGAAATGGCGGCGGTGAGCCAGAAACCAGAAAAGCGCCGGGCTGGAAATATTATACGGCAGATTGCCGCAGACGAAACGGGGGCCGCCGGCCAGGTCGTCGCCGTTTACGGTCAGGATGTCGCGACACCGCACGGTCAGGCGGCGGGGATGTTGTTCGGCCAGGCCTTGCAGGTTTTCCGCCAGCCCCCGATCCAGTTCCACGGCCAGAATCCCGGCCCCGGCCTCGAGCAAGGGACGGGTCAAAGCCCCCAGCCCCGGCCCGATCTCTAAAAAATCCGGCCCGCCGCCGGACTCCCGCAGGATGGCCGCCACCAGGCGTCTGACCTGATTTTCATCCTTGAGAAAATTCTGCCCCCGGCTCTTGGTGGCGGCCAAGCCCAGATTCTTCAAGGTATCGCGAACGTTGGGCCCGCCCATGCCGCCGTCCGGTCACTCAGGCCACTGGCCAGCGCGGATAGGCTTCCGCATCCAGCCCGAGCAAATTCTCGCCGACCGCCAGCTGCCGGGCGCCCAATCCGGCGATCATGGCCGCGTTGTCGGCGCACCAGGCCAGAGGGGGGACATACAGCGGCAGCCCGCGCCGGGCCAGGGCCTCTTCCACCGCGCCGCGCAAGGCGCCGTTGGCGGCCACCCCGCCGGCCAAAACCGCGCCCCGGGCTTTGGTCACTTCACAGGCGGCCAGAAGCTTGGTCATCAGCACCTCCACCACCGCGCTTTGGAACCCGGCGGCCAAATCGGCCAGGGGCCGGCTGTCCGGCGGCAGAGTGTGCATATGGCCGTCCCGGTACAGAGTCAATACTTGGGTCTTGAGGCCGCTGAAGGAAAAATCCAGCCCTTCGCGAAGCATGGGCCGGGCCAGCTTGAACGCCTCGGGGTCTCCCCGCCGGGCCAGTTCCTCGATAACCCGGCCGCCTGGGTAGCCGAGCCCCATGAGCTTGGCCGTCTTGTCAAAAGCCTCGCCGGCGGCGTCGTCCCGAGTGCGGCCCAGGGGCTGGAACGTCAGGTAACCATCCATCCGGTAGAGGTTGGTGTGCCCCCCCGAGACCACCAGGGCCACCAGGGGGAAAGCCGGCGCCACGGGCGGCCCCTCTTCGGGCCGGCTTAAAAACGGCGACAGGGCGTGGGCCTTGACGTGATTGACGCCCGTCAACGGGAGGCCGGAAGCCAAACTCAGGCCCTTGGCGAAATTCAGGGCCACCAGGAGCGCCCCCACCAGGCCCGGCCCCTGGGTCACGGCCACCCCGTCGAGTTCGCCCTGGGAACGGCCGGCCTGGGCCAAAGCCTCCCGGGTGACGACCTCCACCGCCTCCAAATGGGCCCGGCTGGCGATTTCGGGCACCACTCCGCCGTATTGGCTGTGCAGGTCCACCTGGCTGCGCACCAGGCTCCCGAGGACCAGCCCGTTTTCCACCACGGCCGCGGCCGTTTCATCGCAGGAGCTTTCCAAACCCAGGACCAGCATGCCGCCCCTCATCGGCCTCAATGAACGGAGGCCTGTTCCAGTTTGGCCTCCATATGGGCCATGATATTTCCCAACCGGTCCAGAAGCATGATTTCCAAATTATTCTTGGCCGCGAACAATCCCACTTCATTCAAGCGCATGGCGTGGGGCGTATATTCCCGCTCCCGCCCCTGGGTGATTTGGGGCTGGAGCCGGGCCGCGTCCTCGCGAGTTTCAAAGACGGGCACGATGCGGCGCCGGGCGCCGTCGGCCCGGTCCTCCATGTCCACCACGAAAATGGAATCCTGATTCTTGGTGAGGGCGCTGGTCAGGACCCACACCCATTCCAGTTCGGCCATCATCCCCGGGACCACCCGGGGGTCGCTCTGATCGGTCATATGATTACCCCGCCTTTCACTTCCTTGCTTTTTACCACAACCGGCCTTCGATATCAACCGGACATGAGCGGGCCGGCCGCTGTTTTGGCATATTGGCGTTGCTGGTTCGCCCAGCGATTCTCAAAGCAGCGTAGTCGGCCTGACGCGGCCTGGCCGTAGCCGGACGAAAAGAGCGATTTTCGCCCGGCGGCTGGCCTGGTCGGCCCCTCAACCAGTCGCTTCGCTCCGTCATCCCTCTCCGGGGATGACCCCTATTTCAAGTCCCGGCTACTTTGAGAATCGCCGTGTTTCGCAAACCGTGATGTCGCAAACCATGTGTCGCAAACCGTGTGTCGCAAACCGTGATTGACAGACGGCCCGGTTTGTTTTAGTATGGTCGCGGGTGTTCCTTTAGCGAACATAATAGGGAAGCCGGTGAAAGTCCGGCACGGACCCGCCGCTGTAACCGGGTAAAGATCTTTCTTCACGCCACTGTTGACGACGGCCA
>JAVBTP010000126.1:0-4992 GCA_031556115.1 Candidatus Adiutricaceae bacterium | reverse complement strand
GTGTCGGCGATGCCGACAATGAACCGGTCGCCGGGGGTCAGGTCGCGGAACATGGCGTCCAGATAGCCCTCGAATTCCTCGTCGGTGGCCAGTTCGTCGATCAGGATGTTGGAGGGAACACCCCCGAAAATGGTCAGGCGGTCGTGCCAGCGGCGATAGTACTCCGCGAGTTTGACTTTGGTCATGGGCCAGGGGCATATGGCCTCGGCCACCTGAAAGCCCGAGTCGGGCAGGATGTCCATGAGCCCGAAGTTTTCGCCGTCGCAGTGGCAGATGCAGACCTTACCCCGCTCGCGGAAGGCCGGCCCCACTTTGCGCAGCCAGGGCTGGATTTCCTTTTGGAAGTAGGTGGGGTAGGTGATCATGTCGTCAAAGTTGGCGCCCCACAGAACCGCCTCGGCCGGGGAGCCGAGCACCAGCTTGAAGGCCTGGTCGTAAAGGACGCCCACGGCCTCGGCCAGGCGGGCCATGGGTTTGGCGTTATCTCGATAATGGTAGTAAAAATCGGTGGCATCCAGAAAATCTTTTTGGATATGGTGCATGGGCGAGGAGGCCAGAGAGGCGAAGGCCGCCCCGAGGCCGCTTTCGCCGACCTCGGTGGCCAGCCAGTGGCCAAAGGCTTCGTAGTTGGGGGTCAGGATCAGGTTTTCAAAAATCCAGGCCACCACTTCATAGTCGGCCGGGGTTTTGAGCACGTGTTCGGCAATCCAGGTGATGGAGGCCCCCGAGGCCCGCATCTCCTCGGAATACATGGTCTTGGTGCCGACCACCCCCACCGGGGTTTCGTAGGTGGTGGTGATGAAATCCCCTTCCTCCACCGTCGTGACGTTTATTTTCGGGCTGAGCTGGACCGAGAATGGCTGCTCGACCAAATTGTAAATACCCAGGGCCCGGTGGGGTTGCTGGCCGTGGCGGAGAAAGGCCGGCACCAGGTGGTGGGTACCCCAGCCCTCGGCCTCACAGATGGCGTTGAGGTCGCGGCCGGCGTGTTCCTTCGGCAGGGTGCCGGCCCGGAAGTGGGCGTTGAACCATAAGTCAATGCGCGGCACATAGGGCCAACGGTCGGCCATTTCTCCTCTGGCCGCGGCCAGGATGCGGGATTTTTCCGTAATCATCGACAACTCTCTATTCTGGAAGTAATATGGTCGGTAAGTTTCATCAAATATCCGTAATCATCGAACGGCAACGGCTCAGGCGGGCTGAGCCGGATCAGGCCGAAATCGGCTTCGGCCCGCGCCCAGAGGGAAGGGCTCACGGCCAGGTATTCCAGGTCCTTGGTGTTGGCGACCCAGGCCATTTCCAAGGTGTCGGGCCGCCAAGGGCCGACGGTTTTCAAGGCCAGGCCGAGGGCGGCCCGGGCGGTGGGGGTGGTGATGGGCACGCGGCCCTTCTCGGGAGCCACGGCCACCACGGTGTTGAGATACGTCATATCGAGGTCCACTTTTTCATAGAGCTCCCGGGTGATGAAATCCGACAGCCCCAGGCCGAGGGCGTTGCCCCCGCCTTTTTCGCTCATCCGCAAAGTGACGACGCGGGTGATGGCCGGAGTGGTCAGCTCTTGTTCATAAATGTTCATGATGCGGCCGATGACCTTGGTGTCCAGCCCGCTGCCGGAAATGTCCTTGCCCATTTCATCCACCAGCAGGACGTCCAGTTTGGAAAAAGGCAGTTTGGGTTTGAGCTTTTGGGACATGGCCAGCAGTTCCGGTTCCCGGGCCGCGATTCGGTCCGCCGGCACGGCTTCGAGGTGGCGAAGCGTGTTGCGCTGATCATCCACCAGGGCGATGCCCCCCAGGACCGGCGTTTTTTGAAACAGCACACCGGCCATGGCCATGATGGTTCGGGCGTAGGTGTATTTGACCGCGGCCTCATGCATGACCGTGGCCCCGTCGATCCGGCCCAGCCCCACCACGGCCATTTTCAGGAGACCCGATTCGATGGGGCCGCAGAATTCGGTGTGCTCCTTGACCCGGCCCACCAAAATGACGTGGTCGGTCTGGCCGGTCATGGCCGCCTCGTCCGCGTACACCGGCACCCCGCCGAAAACCTCACCCACCACCACCGGCCGATATACCTGATAAATCGGCGCGCCCAGGGTGGCCTCGGTCTGCCCCAAATGCGCCAGAACCTCCACCTGACCCTGGGGTGTGCCGCCGCCATGGCTGCCCATGGCCGGCAGAATCAAGGGGTGGGCGCCGGCCGCCCTGACCAGGTCCACCAGGCCGCGAATGACTTCCGGCATGGCTTCGATGCCCCGGCTGCCGCTGGTGATGAGCACCCGCTGACCTGGCCTGATCCGGTCGGCAAAGCCGGCCCGGCGGAATTCGGCGGCCAGGGTTTTTTGGATCTCCGGCTTCGCGCTGGGCGGAAAATTCTGCTTGACGATTCCCATTTCGATTGGGCCGGTGTCTTTCACGGCGACCTCCTTGCGGCCTGATCCTAACGGACGTTGATGGGGTAGGCGCCTTCAGTTAAGGCGGTTTCCCGCATGGCCTGGTAGTTTTCGAACCGAGCCCAGTCAGGCACGGAATTCCCCGAACCCAGCATGTATCCGCCGCCCGGAGCCACTTCCCGCAGAAGCATCCGCACGTAGCCGCGCACTTCGTCGGTGGTGCCGATGCGCAACAGTTCGTTGGGCACGTTTCCGACAATGCAGAGTTTTCCGGCCACCTTCTTTTTTATGTCCGCGATGTCGTTGCAGGTGGGGTCGATGGGCTGGATGACGTCCAGCCCCAGATTGACCAGGCTGGGGAGCAAGGCGTCGAGCTTGCCGTCGGAATGGATGATGAAAAGGCGGCCGGCCTCGTGGCAGCGCCGGGCCATTTCCTTGTACCAGGGGAAGACGTATTGCTCAAAGTGTTTGACGCTGATCATCGGGCCGGAGTTGTAGGCCATGTCGTCCACCGCCCAGACCGCGCCCACGTGGGGCAGCTTGAGGATCTGGTCCAGGGCCGAATATTGAATCTTGGCCACCTGTTCGAAGACCGCGCCCACCAGCTTGGGATCCCTGATCAGGCTCATGGCGAAATTGTTAAAACCCATGAGCATCCAGGTCAGGGTGAAAATTTTTCCGGAAACGCCTATGGCCTTCATGCCCGGCGGGAGCAGGGGGCCGACCTCCGCCAGCTTGGAGAGATCCAGGGCGCCCATCTCGGCCCAAGGGAAAGCCTCAAACTCCTTCCAGCCGTGGATAAAGCTGGTGACTTCCACGTTCCAGTCTTTTTCCGCGTCGCCTTCATCGGCGTTTTCGGCCATGATCTTTTTCAAGACCTTGGAGATGTGGGAGTTTTCCGTGACCTTGCCCGGCTCCATCATGCCGATGTTGAGGGGAATATAGTCATAGCCGGCCCGGCTCCAGAACTCCACCTGGGCCGGCAAATCATCCGGCCCCACCGGCCGGCCGAGGAATTTCGACTGGTTTTCATAGGCGATGAGGGCCTCGAAGAGAGGCACCCGGTCGGGCTCCTCAAAACGGACTGCTTTCAGAACTCGATTCCAATCGGGGGTAAGCGGGGTGGTGGTCATTTAAAATCCTTCCTTGGCGGCCGCGGTCAGGGCCTTGAGATTGGCCAAAGGGGTGATCAGGGGAATGGCGCATTCCGGAGAGACCAGTTTGATCCCGGCTTTGACCACGCTCCGCACCGCCTGGCGCACCGTCTCCGGGGTGCCTTCCAGAAGCACCGCGGGGTTGTTGATGTTGCCGGTCAGGCTGATGCGGTCGCCCACCGCCTTCAGGGCGTCGGTGACGTTGTTGGCCGATTCGAAATGATAGACGTCAATCCCGGTCTGGGCGAAAAGATCCATCCGGTCCAGGGTGCGCCCGCAGACGTGGAGGATCAGGGGGCCGCCGATTTCCCGGCAGATTTCCTGGTGCAGGGGAAACAGAAGGTCGCGATAATGCTGTGGGCCCACCAGATTGCCCGTGATATGGTCGGCCATGACCACCACATCGGCCCCGGCCCTGAATTGGGCGTTGGCGAAATCGATGGTCAGGGGGGCCAGGCTGTAAATCATTTTTTTGACCTGGTCGAATTTCTTGCGGCCCACGGCCATCAGGAAATTCTGGGTGCCGGCCATGTGGTACGACATGGTCCAGGGCCCCATGACCTTGCCGATGACCGTGGCCTGGCCGCCCACCTGGCGCCGCAGAATTTCCAGAGCCCGCAGCACCACCGTCAGGGACGGTTTTTCCAAAATATTTTTCGGCAGGACGATGTCGCTGAAATCGGCGTGGGGAAAGGTTTTGCCGTCGGGCATCATGTCGGGGGCGCCCCAGTCCATTTCCGACCCCAAGGCCGCCGACTCCTGATGAACCGAGTATTCGGGCATGACCGAGTCAAAGCCCGCCAGTTCATGGCCGGCCAGGGCCAGGCGGGCCATGGCCTCCGGGTTCAAGTGGGCCTCGGGGAACCAGGCCCCGGACGCTTCCATCAAATCCCGGCAAGCCACGGAAGTGGGGTTGATGGCCACCGGCCGTTCGCCTTGGCGGCCGCCGTGGATATACGACATCACCAGGTTGTGGGGGGTTGATCTCATTTGTCATTCCTTTTGTTTTTTGGTGGCCGGCGGAGATTGACGGCCGCCGGCCGCGCCGACCCGCGGCCGGCGCACTCTTCGATTTCCAGTTTGAACATCTCGTCCAGGCCGATGCTCCGTCCGATGTTCCGTTCAATATTCAAAGCCACGTCCTGAAGGTGCTCCAAGAGCGTCTTTTCCGCTTGCGCCAGGTCGCGGGCCCGGAGGTGTTTCAGTAAATGCCGGTGAAAGTGGAGCGCGTGTTCGCTGGCGCTCCGCAGCATGGTCACCTCGCGGATGAACTGGGACAGGCCGTCCCAGATCAGGCCCAAAAAACGCATCAGCACCTGGTTGCCGCTGATCTCGATGATGGTGCGGTGAAACTGGGCGTCCAGGCGGGAGAAGAGATCCATATCGCCTCGTTGGATGGCCTCGGCCTGCTCGGCCAGGATCGTCTCCATGGCCGCCAGTTCCTCG
>JAVBTP010000312.1:0-2756 GCA_031556115.1 Candidatus Adiutricaceae bacterium | reverse complement strand
TTCCAACACCGGGGCCCCGTTTTGATAGAACCGCAAATACCGGTCGCCGGCCTCGATGATATACGCCGTGTCCTCGTTTTTCACAAAACGCAAAAAAGCCACCGGGTTGCCGCCGTTATTGGCCGTGGCCACATACCGGGTGCCGCCCCGCCGCTTCACCGGCCCCTGCAGCAGCGGGATGAAGTTCACCAGTTCCTTGCACCCCGCCGGATATTTGGACAAATCTCCGCGCGCGCCCAACAGCGGCGAGACCTCGCCGAAAGTGAACCGGTTGATGCTGGGCCCGATCTTCATGGCCTACCCGCCCAGCAAGGTTTTTTTGTCGTCGGCCAGAACGGTTGACTCCCGGCCGCTGGCCGTGACTTTCCGTTTCCGTTCGGCGTTGGCCTCCTCGACCGATTGTTTTCTGGCTTCGGCCAGGGCGGCCGCCTCCTGCGATTTGCGCCGGGCCTCCTCGGCGGCCTTGAGAGCCGACGTATCCGGCTTGGGAACCTTTGGTTTGCTGAACAGTCCACCCACTGTCACACCTCCGTCACGCGGCCACTTTTGGCGGCGGCAGGAAAAGAAATTGAATACCCGATACGGCCCGCTTGAGCCGTTCCACCCAACACGCCCCCGGGATGCGGCCCATTTCCCGGCCGCCCATCTCCCGGGCGAACCTGATGGCCCCGCCGTTGAACGACGGAACAATGCCGATCAGGCTCTGAAATTCAAAGGTCTCAAAACACCAGTTCAGCACCAGACGGCCCAGCTCGGCCAACACCGGCCGGGCGGCTTTGAAATTACAGAAATGCAGCCGGGCCGTCCCGCCTTCAAAAGAAGTCAGGTAAAAAAAGCCCATCGGGACTCGCCGGTCATCGTAGACCGCGCCGAAGACCTCCGTCCGGCGGGCGAACAGGATGAACATGTCACGGGAAACCTGGGTGTCAAAGGCCACCATATCCAAAACGCCGTCGCGTTGGCCGACGTCATACAGCCGGCCGAACTCCCCGTCGGTCAAGTGCCAATACAGCTTGATGTCAAAATTACCCATGCCATACCCCACATATTCTGGCTGGCGCCAGCCGCAATGGTGTCTGCCCATCAGTCCATCTCCGCGTATTTAGGCCGGCCGGCGCGGCGATCTTCCGTGGCCACCGGCTGGGCGAAGGTCAAAGCCAGGGCGTCGGCCAGGTCGGTGGAAGGCAGCCCCCGGCTTTTGAGATCGTCCTTGCTCTCGATCTTGAGGCGGCCCGCGTGGTCGAATTCATACGTGGGGGCCAGCAGGTCGTTCTTCAAATCCAACCTATCGGGAATGACCCCGCCCCCGTCCAGCCACTCCCGCATCTTTTGCCACATCTCGGCCTTGAGGTTGAAGAACTTGTCCGGCTTGGCCGCCTTGGCCCCGGAGTTGACCCCGATCACCCGGTGCCCCAGCTGCCTCAGGCGATCCACCACCCCGGACCCGATCCCCACCACATCCACAAACACGGCCCGAGGCTTGTGCCGATTGATGGCCTCGGCGGTTTCCGACGCGGTGGCCATCAGGTCCCGCCCCCGCCAGACGGTCACCTCCTCCAGCACCAGCCCCCGCCGGCGAACCAAGACGGTCCGGTCATCGCCGAACCGGGCCACGTCGAGGCCCAAAACCAGCGGCGCCGGGTTGACGAAGGGGCACTCCCGCGTCGAAGCCGCGTGAACCGCCTGGAAGTCGATAAAACTGTTGGTGTTGGCGGCCGTGAAGTCGCACAGGAACTCCTGGGCAAAAATGTCGGAACCCATTTCGGCGCGCAGCCGGGCCAGTTCGTCCGCCGGCAGGACGCCGGTCTGATCGGCCCGATACAGCCCCGCGAACCAGTTGGCCGGATCGGCCACGGCGGTTTGGTACAGCTCGTAAAAGATGTTCTGGCCCTTGGGGGTGCCGATGAAAGCCGCCCAGCCGCCCCGGTCGGCCAGGGCCGGGCGAATAACTTCCGGCCAGGTTTCCGGCCGCATCTGGGCCACCTCGTCCATGACCACACCGTCGAAGCCCAGGCCCCGCAGCCGGTCCGGGTAGTCGGCCCCGAAGATGCGAATAGCGGACCCGGTGACCAGGCGGACCGTCAGCTCGCTTTCGTTGATAACGGTGCGGGGAATCTTGCGGCAGTAGTGTTTGAGGCGGTCCCAGGCCACGGCCTTGGCCTGGTTGAGAAAGGGAGCCACGTAGCCGAAGAAGGGCGCGGGATGCTCCCGCCTGAGCCCCAGAGCGGCCAAGAGGAGCCGCACAGCCACGATCTCGGTCTTGCCCGCCCGCCGGTGGGCCACCACCACGGAATTCCGGCTCCGGGTCATGCCGGCCAGGGCCGACCTCTGCCAGGCCCGGTGTTGTTCAGGCATGGTGACCTCGACCCTGGTCACCGGTCCACCTGCGGCAAAGTCACGATGAGCTCCAAAGCCCCGCCGTGGACCACCCGGTCCACGAACATGCCCTGGTGTTTGCCCAGAAGCTCCAGGGCCTTATTAGCGCCAACCGCATTGAAGGTCCACAGGTTTTTGCCGTCCTCGTCTTGGACTTGTTTCCCGGTTATATTCATCACCGGCCGGCGCTGGAGACAGCGCTCAACCACTTCCACCAGGCGGGAAATCACATATTGCTGATCAACTTCGACTTTGGCCGCCCGCTCAGCCAGCGCCTGGTCTATCGCATCCCGAATGTCAAGTTTTGTCAGGTTCTCTTTACCAATCGACCTGGCCGTCTTCTGGCTGTACCCCGCCCGGATCGCGGCCTGAGTGGCGTT
>JAVBTP010000088.1:0-3932 GCA_031556115.1 Candidatus Adiutricaceae bacterium | reverse complement strand
GGACGACATTCTCATGCGCCACCTCGAAGGCCGGCAGAGCGGTTCGCAGGTGGCCAGAGAGGGAAAACATTCGGCCCTGACCGTGGCCTGGGTGCTCGGCACCCTGAAGAAGACCGCGTTCAAGCGGGCCCAGGAACCGTTCAGCTTGCATGTTTCGGCGCACCCCCTGGGCGGCTATGACTGGTGTGGCTCCGGGGACTGATCATTTTTTCGAATGCCAGCCCCGTGATGCCGGGCTGAGCCGGCGAGGCCATAACGTTTTCGTATCGCCTGAGAAGGAAGGCTGATCCCATGGCTAAAAGAAAAGGCGCGTCTCTGCGGGGGCTCATCAGGCGGTTGATACTGTCTTTCAGCCTCACGGTCTTGGGCTCCTGGGGGCTGATCGTCCCCCGGCTGGGGCTGACGGACAACATCGAGTTCTTCCATGACGACTTCAACCTGTTTTACTTTGACCTCGGTTCCCTGGCCGCCGTTCTGCTGGGGTTTTTCATGACCATTTACTATCGCCTGCGCCTGGCCCCCCGTTTGAAACGGGTCGAGGAGTGGGGCGAGGAAAGCTGGGGACCGTGAGCCGCGCGCCCCTGGATCGACTCCATATCGGCTGCCACCTGTCGTCGTCGCGCGGCTTTCGGGCTTTGGGGGAGGAGGCCTTGAAGATTAAAGCCGACACGTTTCAGTTTTTCACCCGCAACCCCAGGGGGGGCCGGGCCAAAGACGTTCAGCCGGAAGACGCGGCCGCCCTGCGCCGGCTGTTGGCGGAACACCGTTTCGCCCCCGTCATGGCCCACGCCCCCTACACCCTCAACCCCGCCGGCCTGGAGGGCCGGGTGCGGGAATTCGCCCGCGAGGTTCTGGCCGACGACCTGGCCCGGCTGGACGAACACCTGCCGGGGGCGTATTACAACTTCCACCCCGGCAGCCATGTGGGGCAGGGGATGGAAGCGGGGGTGGACCTGGTGGCCGCCCTGTTGAACGCCGTCCTCACCCCTGGCCAGCCCACCATGGTGCTTCTGGAGACCATGGCCGGCAAGGGCAGCGAGATCGGCGGCCGGTTCGAGGAACTGCGGGCGGTCATCGACCGGGTGGATCTCGAGGGCCAGGTCGGGGTCTGTCTCGACACCTGCCACCTCCACGAGGCCGGGTATGATATAATCAACGGCCTCGACGGGGTGCTGCGGGAGTTCGACCGGGTCGTCGGCCTGGACCGTCTGCGGGCCATTCATCTGAATGACAGCCTCAACCCGGCCGGGGCCCGTAAGGACCGGCACGCCAAGATAGGGGAGGGCCGCATCGGCTTCCCGGCCCTGGCCCGGGTCGTCAACCACCCCTGGCTGCGGGGCTTGCCGTTCTATCTCGAGACCCCCAACGATCTCGACGGGTACGCGGCGGAGATCGCCATGATGCGTGAAGCCTGGCGGAGCGGCGAAACCGGCCGCTGAGCGGTTCCCCGGCGATCGGTATCGATACCGGCCGGGGGGATTGCGGAACAGACGTGGAACCGGGAATCGAAAAGGAGAGGATCATGGGCGCCGACATTTTGGAAAAGATAATCGACGTGGCCCTGGGGCGGATCCCGGCCGATTTGGTGATCAGGAACGCCCGAGTTTTCAACGTTTTCCACGGCCGCTTCACCGAAGGCGACGTGGCCGTGGCCGACGGCCTCATCGCGGGGGTGGGCCGTTACCGGGGAACGGCCGAATATGACGCCGGCGGCGGCTACCTGACCCCCGGCCTCTTTGACGGCCACGTCCACATTGAAAGCGGCCTGGCCTCGCCTCTGGAATTCACCCGCACCCTGGCCGCCCTGGGCACCACCACCATTGTGGCCGATCCCCACGAAATCGCCAACGTGGCCGGACTCGACGGTCTCCGCTATGTGCTGGAAGCCACGGAAGACTGCCCGGTGAACGTCTACGTCATGCTGCCGTCCTGCGTCCCGGCCACCCCTCTGGAGCGGGGCGGGGCCAAGCTCACCGCCGACGACCTGGCGCCTTTTCTGAAACATCCCCGGGTGCTGGGTCTGGGGGAGATGATGAACTACCCCGGCGTCCTTTATAAAGATCCGGAAGTGCTGGCCAAGCTGCGTCTTTCGCGGGGCGGCCAGATCGACGGCCACGCCCCCGGCCTGGCCGGGGCGGAGCTCACCGCCTATGCCGCGGCCGGCATCCGCAATGACCACGAATGTTCCACCGTCGAGGAGGCCGAGGATCGCCTGGCCCGAGGGATGGCGGTCATGCTGCGCCAGGGTTCGGCCGCCCGCAACCTCCTGAACCTCCTGCCGGCGGTGAACGCCTTTACCGCCCCCTTTTGTTTTCTGGCCACCGACGACCGCCACACCGAGGATTTGTTGCATCAGGGGCACATCAACCATCTCCTGCGCCTGGCCGTGGGCCAGGGGCGGCTGGACCCGGCCCTGGCTCTGCGCCTGGCCACTCTCAACGGCCCCATTCACTTCGGCCTGCGGAACTTGGGGGCCATCGCCCCCGGTTACCGGGCCGATTTGGCCCTCTTTCCCGACTTGGAAAACTTTGTCCCCAGCCGGGTGTGGAAAGACGGCCGCCTGGTGGCCGAAGAGGGCCAATGCCTCTGGCCCGCCACCCAGAAGGTGGATGAAAAAGCGGTGCGCGCCGGGCTGAAACTGGGCGAGGTGGGGCCAAAAGCTTTCCGGGTGCCGGCCACCGGCTCCAATCTGCGGGTCATCGGCCTGGTGCCCAGGGAACTGGTGACGGAACATCTGGTGTTCTCCCCGACTCCGGTGGGGGGGGAATACGTGGCCGATCCGGCGGCCGACCTGGCCAAGATGGCCGTTCTGGAACGGTATCGCGGCAGCGGCCATATCGGCCTGGGTTTCCTGAAAGGCTTGGGGCTCAAGCGGGGCGCGGTGGCCACCACCGTGGCCCACGATTCCCACAACCTGGTGGTGGCCGGTATGGACGATGACGACCTGGCCCTGGCCGTGGCAGAGATCAAACGTTTGGGCGGCGGTCTGGCCGTGGTGGCCGACGGCCGGGTGCTGGGCGGTCTGGCCCTGCCTTTGGGGGGCATTCTCTCGGATCTCCCCATGGCCGGGATCGCCGCCCGGCTGGTGGAATTGCAGGGGGCGGTGCGCGGTCTGGGGCTGGCCGAGGGGGTCGACCCCTTCATGACCCTGGCCTTCATGGCCCTGCCGGTGATTCCCAAGCTCAAACTCACCGAGGCCGGCCTGGTGGATGTGGACAGGTTCGAGGTGGTGCCCTTGGTTTTTTAAGGGAAAGCGGGCGGCCGAAAGTCCCCTGCGGAGAAGTTTTGGCGACCTGATTTTCGCGTCTTGCCATCAGGGAGCCGGTGAGCTATAATATAAAGATGTAAATTTATACATAATTGAGAGGACGCGGCGATGACCGAAAAGATTGAACCGGATTTTGAAAAAGGCGGCGGCCTGGTGCCGGCGGTGGCCCAGGACGCCGTGACCGGCGAGATTCTCATGCTCGCCTATATGAACCGCGAATCGTTTGAAAAGACCCTGGAGACGGGAGAGGTGCATTACTTCAGCCGGTCGCGCCAAACGCTGTGGCACAAGGGCGGCGGCCGTTCAGGCCGGGTGCAGAAGGTCAGGGCCCTGTATCTGGATTGCGACCGGGACGCCATAGTGGTCAAAATCGAGCAGGTGGGCGGCGTCACGTGTCACACCGGCCTCCGGAGCTGTTTCCACTATGAGTTGGGTTCGGATAAAAAGTTCAGGCTGGTGGACTGATGGAGCGCAAAATAGCTTTGGGCCTGCCTAAGGGCTCGTTGGAAAAGACCACACTGGAACTCTTCGCCCGGGCCGGTTGGCGTATCCACGTCAATGAACGCAACTATTTTCCGGATATCGACGATCCGGAAATCACCTGTAGCCTGGCCAAAGCCAAGGAGATGGCCCATTACGTGGCCGACGGCACCCTGGACGTGGG
>JAVBTP010000259.1:0-9113 GCA_031556115.1 Candidatus Adiutricaceae bacterium | reverse complement strand
GGCGTGGTGCGGCACCACGAATTCACCTGGGTCGAACAATGCCTCCAGCCGTTCGAAACCCTGCGGCTGGACCTGACCACCCACACGACCATGAACGGCAACCTGGCCAACGGATATCACTATTTCGGAAGGAAGCCGCCGTCATCCCCGTCAGCCGATCGGGCCTGACCGGCGATCGGGCGACCCACGAGGCTGCCCCGGCGGTTTTATTACTCCGGCCACAAAATAAGTCGTACCCGTGATTTCGCCAAAGCCCGAAATCACTGGACTTCCGCCGCCGGGAACCGACTTCGCCAACTGCCGGGTTAATAAGCGGCCGGCGACCCGCGCGGCCTAAAAAGAAAGGCGGAGCCGGTTCCAGCGCCACGCTGTCAACCGCTCCGCCAAGTAGACCGGGACTTACTGGTCCCTGATTGAGACTGGCTGGGAATGTATCCCAGAGGAACTGACGGGGTCGAAACCCCAAAATATGGGTAGGTAAAGAGGGTCAGGCCCTCGGCAGGAAATTCCTTTCTCGGTGTCTGTTTCAAACGCGACCGGACCGTACCTCGGTTTCCAGACGGTCGCCGACAATTCATCATCAATGCCGCTCTTGTCCGAAGCCGGCCTTCTATGGTACAATCACGATGAACCTGTGGTCATGCTCATCGCGCTAAAGCTTTTAGCTGTTAGGCTATGTTTAAAAATACAAGCGAATTTCATGCCAAACGACGAAGCGAGGTCGAAAAGAACTCCTTCAGCGTCGCTTTTCGCCTTTTCCGCCCGGCGAAAAGCGGCGGAAGGCGGGGAAATGGAGGGCGACCGCCAGCGCCCGTCCCGGCTTTGAAGCTCAACCGGTGAACTTTCGTCCCGTTTTCAAATCACCCTGGATGCGTTTGATGCGGGATTGACGGCAGCGGTGATTATACGCGGCTTTCAGGTGCAGCGGGTATATACGCCGCGCATTTCAAAATTTCGTTTCGCATTGTGCCGTAATAAATTTTATGCCCATATGCGGACATTTTGTGACTGTATATGGTCATGTGGTTATATGCGGACACGAATCCGGCCCGCCTTTCCCGCCGCCCCTCCTGAACAAAGCGCATTTATTTCTTGGCAGAGCGTTCTTTCCCCATTATAATGGAGAACGCTCAAATCCTCGAGGAGGAGCGGCCCTTCCCGCGGCCAATCAACCCGCCGCGAGGAAAAAGCCGGCCCGCGCCCGGCGCCGTCCCCCTCAGCGAACGAAGGAAGATTACATGCCTGATATGGAACCCGTCATCGGCCTGGAGATCCACACCCACTTAAAAACCGCCACCAAGCTTTTTTGCTCCTGCCCCACCGCCGCCGACGAGGGGCCCAATCGCCACATCTGCGAGGTCTGTTCGGGGCAGCCCGGGGCTCTGCCCCGCTTGAACGGCCGGGCCGTGGAACTGGCGGCCAAGGCCGGGTTGGCTTTGGGGTGCCGGGTCAATGAATATTCCATTTTCGCGCGCAAGAATTACTTTTACCCCGACCTCCCCGGCGGCTTTCAGACCTCCCAGTTGGATCCGCCCATCTGCTCGGGCGGCTGGCTGAACCTCGACGACGGAACCCATATCCGCCTCAACCGCATCCATTTGGAAGACGACGCGGGCAAATGCCTGCACGACGACCAGCGCGGCCAGACCCTGGTGGACCTCAATCGGGCCGGCACCCCTCTGATCGAAATCGTCACCGAACCGGACCTGCGCTCTTCGGCCCAGGTGGTGGATTTTTTAAAGAAACTCCACGCCCTGCTGGTGCATCTGGAAATCACCGAAGGCCGGATGGAGGAAGGCGAGTTCCGCTGCGACGTCAATATCTCCCTGAGGCCCCGGGGCGCGGCCAAGCTGGGCACCCGCTGCGAAGTCAAGAACCTCAACTCCTTCCGCCACGTGGCCCAGGCCGTGGAATACGAAATCGTCCGCCAGGACACCCTCCACGCCCAGGGCCGGGAGCATGAGCTGGTTCAGGAGACGCGCCTGTTCGACCCGGCCCGGCAGGAGACCCGGTCCCTGCGGTCCAAGGAAGAGGCCCATGACTATCGCTACTTCCCCCAGCCGGACCTGCCCCCGGTGTGGGTCGGCCCCGAACTCCTGGCCCGCCTGCGGGCGGAGATGCCCGAACTGCCCGAGGCCGTCAAAGCCCGCCTGATAGGCCTGGGGCTCACCCCGGAGCAGGCTGAAGTGTTTTTGGACCGCCGCCAGGCCGTGGACTATTTCGACGCGGCCCGCAAATGTTTTGACGATTCCAAACGGCTGGCCACGTTGATGGTGGAGCTTCTGCTCCCGGCCTGCCAGCGCTGCGACACCCCGCCCCTGGCCGCCGGCCTGCCCCCCGAGGGCCTGGCCGCCCTGGCCGGACTCATGGCCGACGACACCCTGAGCCGTCGGGCGGCCTATGACCTGTTTCCCGAGCTTTTCGAAACCGGCGGCGACCCGGCCGCCCTGGCCCGGGCCAAGGGTTTGCTGCAAATTTCCGATACGGGGGCCATTGCCGGCCTGGCCGCTGAAGTCATCGCCGCCCATCCCGACGAGGCCCGGAAATACCGTGACGGCCAGGAAAAGATCCTGTCGTTTTTCGTGGGCCAGTTGATGCGCAAAAGCAAGGGCGCGGCCAATCCCAAACTGGCCGGCGAAGTGCTGGCCAACCTTTTAAAAGGGAACTGATCCGCCTTTCACCCCGGCCGGCGTGAACGGCCAAGGAGACCATATGCCCATTGATCTGGAAACCATCAAACGCACCGCCGAACTGGCCCGGCTGGACCCGACCCACGGCCTGTCGCCCGAGGCGGCCCGGGCCGCGTTGGAAAAACTGTCCCGGGAGCTCTCCACCATTGTCGGGTATATCGACGTGCTGGGCGAGGCCGACACCGAAGGGGTCGAGCCCCTCTATTCCCCGATGCTGCAAGCCCCCGGCCCCCGCGAGGACCGGCCCCGGGTCTGCCCCACCACCGAGGAGATCCTCAGTCAGGCCCCCGGCCGTTTCGAGGATTTTTTCTCCGTCCCCAAAATATTATAAGCCGCGGGGGGCTGTCCCGCCGGCCGGCATGGCCGGCCGAGTCAGCGCTCCCCCGCGACCATCAACAGCATAGGCCGAACAAATGAGCGAACTGCACAAACTGACCCTGACCGAGGCCGTCGCCCGCCTCCAGGCCCGCCAGATCGGCGCCGTGGACCTGGTGACCGCCTGCCTCAACCAAATCGAGGCCACCGAACCCCAGGTCCAGGCCTGCCTCACCGTCATGGCCGACCAGGCCCGTGACGAGGCCGCCCGTCTGGACCAAGCCGGCCCCGATCCGGCCAAACCCCTGTGGGGGGTGCCGGTGGCGGTGAAAGACGTCTTTTGCACCAAGGGAGTTCGCACCACCGCCGCCTCGCGGATGTTGGAAAATTATGTGCCCAACTATGACGCCCAGGTCGTCACCCGGTTGAAAGAGGCCGGGGCCGTCATCGTGGCCAAGACCAATCTCGACGAATTCGCCATGGGCGCCTCCACCGAGTTTTCCGCTTTTGGCCCCTCCCGCAACCCGTGGAACCCGGCCAAGGTGCCCGGCGGCTCCAGCGGCGGGGCCGCGGCCGGTATCGCCGCCTACCAGACCCCGGGCGGCTTCGGCAGCGACACGGGGGGCTCCATACGCCAGCCGGCGGCCCTCTGCGGCTGCGTGGGCCTGAAGCCCACGTATGGCCGGGTATCCCGCTACGGCATCTTCGCCTTTGCCAGCTCTCTGGACCAGGCCGGCCCCATGGCCCGCCGGGTGATCGATTGCGCCCACTTGCTGAACGCGGTGGCCGGGCCCGACGAACGGGACAACACCGCCTCCCTCCACCCGGTGGACGATTACGCCGCCGCCCCGCCGGCCCGCCTCAAGGGCCTCAAACTGGGCCTGCCCCAGGAGCTGTGGGAAGCCCGGCTCGATCCGGACGTGGACGCGGTCCTCAAGGCCGCCGCCAAGTCTTTGCAAACCGCCGGCGCCGAACTGATCCCCCTGGCCATGCCCAACCTGCGCCACTCCGTGGCCGCCTATTACATCCTGGCCACGGCCGAGGCCAGCACCAACCTGGCCCGCTTCGACGGGGTGCGCTACGGCCACCGGGCCAAGAACCCCAAAGACCTCTACGAACTCTACGTGGCCTCCCGCAGCCAGGCCATGGGGCCGGAGGTCCGCCGCCGCATTCTTTTGGGCACCTTTGCCCTGTCGTCGGGCTACTATGACGCCTATTATAAAAAAGCGGCCAAAGTGCGCCGCCTCATCCGCGACGACTACCACCGGGCTCTGGAACAATGCGACTTTCTGGCCACGCCCATCAGTTCCTTCCCCGCCTGGGATTTTGGCAGTTTCGTCGATGATCCCCTGACCGCCTATCAACTGGATTTGATGACCCTGCCGGTCAATCTGGCCGGCCTGCCGGCCCTGTCGCTCCCGGCCGGGCTGGGGCCGGCCAGCGGCTTGCCCGTGGGTTTGCAGTTGGTGGGCCGCCCCTTTGGCGAGCGCGACCTCATCGGCGCCGGTCTGGCCTTTGAGGAACTGTTCCCGCCTCTGTTATAGCCGCGGCTGTGCCCATTCGGCCACGAATTGTTGACGCCCGGCCACAGTCAGACCGGGCGTCAATATTTTTAAATGGAATATCATCTAGTTAAATAAAACGGGAAACCGGCATGAATCTTGCCGCCAAAGGCAGGCGAAGCCGGCGACGCCCGGACCGGCCGGCTGAAGCCGGCGGAAAAATTCAGGAGCTGGAGGATAAAGAGCATGTGTGGAATTATCGGCATTGCCAGCGGGCGCCGCGACGTGATCCCCGAACTGATCAACGGCCTGAAACGGTTGGAATATCGGGGCTACGACTCCGCCGGGGTGGCCACCCTGGAAGCCGACGGGACCATCGCCCGCCGCCGGGCCCAGGGCAAGCTCCAGTCCCTGGAAGACCTCCTGCGCTATGAACCGCTTTCCGGTTCCATCGGTCTGGGCCACACCCGCTGGGCCACCCATGGGGTTCCTAACGAAACCAACGCCCACCCCCACGCCACGGCTGAAGTGGCCATGATCCACAATGGCATCATCGAAAACTTCCGGGAACTGAAAAGCGGGCTCCTGGCCTTGGGCCACCGGTTCGAAAGCCAGACCGACAGTGAGGTGGTGGTCCACCTGGTCAGCCAAAAAATCCGCGAGGGCCTGGGGCCGGCCGAGGCGGTGCGGGCCATTCTGCCCCAATTGGAAGGGGCTTTCGCTCTGGTCTTTCTGTTCGCCGGCCACCCGGAACTGATGATCGGCGCCCGGCGGGGCTCCCCCCTGGCCGTGGGCTACGGCGACGGGGAAACGGCGCTGGGCTCCGACGCTTTGGCCCTGGGCCCCATCTGCCACCGGCTCAGCTATCTGGAGGACGGGGACTGGGTGGTGGTCAACCGGGGCCGGGCCGTGATATACGATCTGGAAGGCCATGAAATTCAACGGCCAGAGGTTATATCCACTGTGGGCTCCCTCAATCTCGGCAAGGGCGGTTTTCGCCATTTCATGCTCAAGGAGATTCACGAACAGCCCCAGGTCATGGGCGACACCCTCAACACCATGGTCAACCCCGTCACCGGCCAGATCGCTCTGCCGAATCTTCCCGAACTCAAGCGCGCCCGCCACCTGACCATCGTGGCCTGCGGCACCTCGTATTACGCGGCCCTGGTCGGCAAATACTGGATCGAAAAAATGGCCCGCCTGCCGGTGGCCGTGGAAGTGGCCTCGGAATTCCGCTATCGGGAACCGGTGCTGGAAGCGGGGCAGGTGGCCCTGTTCATCTCCCAGTCAGGGGAGACGGCCGATACCCTGGCCGCCCTGCGGCACTGCCGGCGGGAAGGGCTGGGCATCCTGAGCATCGTCAACGTCCAGGAGAGCACCATCGCCCGCGAATCGGACGTGGTCCTGCCCACTGTGGCCGGGCCTGAATTCGGGGTGGCCTCCACCAAGGCCTTTACCGCTCAATTGACGCTCCTGGCCGCCCTGGCCCTGGTGCTGGCCAGCCATCGCGGCCACCTTGACAGCCGCGAGGAGGCCCGCCTGGTCCGGGCCCTGATGGAAGCCCCGGCCCTGGCCGCCGCCATCCTGTCCGGCAGCGAACCCATCGAGCATCTGGCCCGGGAGTTGGTGGCCCCGGCCCGCGACGTCCTGTTTCTCGGCCGGGGCGCCAGTTTTCCCATTGCCCTGGAAGGGGCCCTGAAGCTGAAGGAGATATCCTATATCCACGCCGAGGGCTATGCCGCGGGGGAAATCAAGCACGGCCCCATCGCCCTGGTGGACGACCAGGTGCCGGTGATCGTCGTGGCCCCCAGCGACGCCCTTTTTCCCAAAACCGCCTCCAACCTCTCCGAAGTCAACGCCCGGGGGGGGCGCACCATCCTCATCGGCGACGATTTGGGCCTGGCCCGGATTTCGGGCCTGACCGGCCACATCCTGCTCCCGCGGGTGGACCCGTTCATAGCCCCCCTCATCTACGCCCTGCCCGTCCAGCTTCTGGCCTATTACGCGGCCGTGGCCAAGGGCACCGACGTGGACCAGCCCCGCAACCTGGCCAAAAGCGTGACCGTGGAGTAGCCTTCTGTGGCTGATCCGCCCCTCCCGCTCGAGCGGACATTTCCGCTTCGCGCAAAACCGGACATTCCCGCTTCGCGTGGCCGTTCCCGCTAAAACTCTTGACGGAACCCCCAAGGCATTTTATAGTACTGGCTTACGCCCGTCCCCCAAGAGGCGGGCGGGATGATATCCGGCGTTGACGCCGGCCTGGAGAATGATATGAGAGCAGCCAATTTTAACGGGGGACCGGGAGCCCTGCCGGTGGAAGTGTTGGAGGAAGCGGCCCGCGACATGCTCGACTGGAAGGGCACGGGCATGTCGGTTATGGAGAACAGCCACCGCAGCAAGCCCGTGGGCGCCATGGTGGCCGAGGCCGCGGACGACCTGCGGGCCCTTTTGGGGCTGGACCAGGAGGAATGGGCCATCATTGTCTGTCTGGGCGGGGCCAGCCTGCAATTCGCCATGATCGCCATGAACTTCGCCGGGCCCGGCGGCCACTGCGACTATATCAACACGGGGCTGTGGTCCACCAAGGCCTACAAGGAGGCCCAGCTCTGCGGCGCCCAGCCCCGCATCGCGGCCACCTCCGAGGATGACGACTTCACCCGCATCCCCGACGTCTTTGATTTCAACCCCAGGGCCAAATACGTCTACCTGTGCAGCAACAACACCGTCCGGGGCACCCAGTGGGCCGGCTTTCCCCAGAACGCCCCGGCCCCGCTGGTGGCCGACATGTCTTCGGAATTCCTCTCCCGGCCCATTGACCTGGAACCGTTTGGCCTGATCTACGCCGGGGCCCAGAAGAACGTGGGCCCGGCCGGGGTGACCGTGGTGGCCGTGCGCCGCGACTTCGCCAACAAGGCCCGGCTGGACGTGCCCAGCATGATGAGTTATCCCATATACATCAAGAACGACAGCATGTACAACACCCCGCCGGTCTGGGCCATCTATGTCTCCGGCCTGACCTTCAAGTGGCTGCGGAACACTGTCGGCGGCCTGGCCAACATGGCCGCCATCAACCATGACAAGGCCGCCGCCCTGTATCGGGCCATTGACGGCAGCCAGGGTTTTTACCGGGGCACGGCCCAGTTGGGCAGCCGCTCGCCCATGAACGTCACCTATCGCCTGCCCTCCGAGCAGTTGGAAAAGCGTTTCAAGAAAGAGGCCGAGGAAGCGGGGCTGATCGGGCTCGGCGGCCACCGCAGCGTCGGGGGCATCAGGGCCTCGCTGTATAATGCCGTGCCTCGGGAAGCGGTGACGACGCTGGTGGAATTCATGGCCGAATTCCAGCGCAGAAACGGCTGATCAAGGCCTTTTGCGCTTTATTCGCCATCAGCCGACAGGGTGGCGCAAAACGCCGGCAGCGGATGTGGCGGAGCGTTTCCGTCGGGAACCTCAGCGGCGTGCAAAGCGTTCCGGGCGGTCGGAACGGAATGGTGGAAAATGCCCAAAATATTGATCAGTGAAAAAATTGACCCGATCTGTCCGGATCAGTTCCGCAAGGCCGGCTTTCAGGTGGACATCCGGCCCGGCCTGTCTCCGGAGGAATTGATGGAAGCCATCGGCGACTACGACGGCCTCGTGGTTCGCAGTTCCACCAAAGTGACCGCCGAGCTTCTGGCCCGGGGTTCCCGCCTGAAAGTGGTGGGCCGGGCCGGGGCCGGGGTGGACACCATTGACGTGCCCGCCGCCACCCGGGCCAAAATCATGGTCATGAACACCCCCGGCCAGAACGCCAATGGAGTGGCCGAACTGGTTTTCGGCCTGATGCTGACTTTGGTCCGCCATCTGGCCACGGGCATCACTTCGCTGAAAGCGGGCCGTTGGGAAAAATCCAGGCTGGAGGGCACCGAGCTTTCAGGCAAAACCATCGGGGTGATCGGGTATGGAGCCATCGGCCGCCGGGTGGGGACCATAGCCCAGGGGATGGGCATGACCGTTCTGGCCTATGACCCCTTTATTCCCGACAATCAATTGAAGTCGACCTGGGCTTGGGTGACGCCCTGTTCTTTCGAAGAGATCCTGGCCAATGGTGATTTCGTCACCCTGCACATACCCAAAATTCCGGAGACCGCCAACCTGTTCAATACCCGGACCCTGGCCCAAATGAAACGCGGCGCCATTCTCATCAATTGCGCCCGGGGCGGGCTGGTGGACGAAATGGCCCTGGCCGGGGCCCTCAAAAGCGGCCACCTGGCCGGGGCGGCCATGGATGTGTTCGCCGTCGAGCCCCCCCCCGCCGACCATCCCCTGCTGAAACTGGACCACTTCATCGGCACTCCCCACCTGGGAGCCGCCACCGGGGAATCACAGGTCAACGTGGCCCGGGCCGTGGCGCAGCAGATGATCGAGTTCTTTCGCAACAATTCCATGGAAGGCGTGGTCAACGCGGTCAGCGTCGAGTAAAGGCCAGGTGGGGTCTACGGCGGCTGAGGCAAACCATACCGCCAAAAAGATAATGAAAAAGCCGATTCGATGAGCCGGCTTCATCATTCGGCGCTTCGCTGGAGCGCTTTTCTATTTGAAGGGCCTGGGCATAAATGAAAAACGCCCG
>JAVBTP010000182.1:0-3247 GCA_031556115.1 Candidatus Adiutricaceae bacterium | reverse complement strand
ACCAGAATGCCCACCGACCAGGCCATGTAGCCGAAGAAGCTGGGCATGGGCACGCCCTGCTCGATGGCGATGGAGCGGACCATGAAATTGGGGGCGTTGCCGATATACGTGTTGGCGCCCATGAACACCGCCCCCGCGCTGATGGCCGTCAGCGTGGCGGGAATGCCTTCCATCAGGTGGACGGCATCTCCGCCGGCCATGTTGAAGAAAACCAGGTAGGTGGGGGCGTTGTCCAGAAAGCTCGACAGGCCGCCCGTCAGCCAGAAGTACACGTGGTTGACCGGCTGGCCGTCGGCGCCGGTGGCCAGGGCCACCAGATCGCGCAGGGCCCCGGTTTCACCCGCCTTCAGAATGGCGATGGCCGGCGCCATGGTGATGAAGATGCCGGCGAAGAGTTTGGCCACCTCCACGATGGGATCCCAGGTGAAGTCGTTGCCCCGCCGAATATCGTGGGGCGTCAGGACCATCGACAGGCCGGCCAGGCCCAGAAGCGCCACGTCCCGCACCAGGTTGGGCAAGGTCTGGCTGATGTCGGCCCAGATGTGGAATTCCACATCGCTCTTCCACAGGCCGCTGATGAGCACCATGCCCACCACCCCGGCCAGCAGGATGAAGTTGACCTTGCCCAAAAAGCCGAAGGGCTCCTGGGGACCGGTTTGGTCCGGAAGGGGGCGGCCTTCCTTGTTATAGAGGATGGTGTCCAAAATCAAATAAATACCCAAAAGGGCAATGGTCATGCAAACAGTTTTTATGAAGAGATGGGTGGTGGTCCAGAAGAAGGAGACACCTTTGAGAAAGCCCAGAAAGAGGGGCGGGTCGCCCAGAGGGGTCAGGGAACCGCCGATATTGGCCACCAGAAAGATGAAAAAAACAACCGTATGCACCCGATAACGGCGGTGGGCGTTGGCCCGCAGCACCGGCCGGATAAACAGCATGGCCGCGCCGGTGGTGCCCATCCAGCTGGCCAGGACCGTGCCCACCAGTATCAACAGGGCGTTCAGCTTGGGGGTACCCACCAGGCTGCCCGTCATCCGGATACCGCCGGCGATGGTGAACAGGGCCAGCAGCAGGATGACGAAGGGCAGGTATTCCAAAAGAAATGTTTCCAGGAGAGTATAAGCGGCCACTCCCCAGCCGAAGGACAGCCAGCAGGGGATGGCGAAGACCAGCGCCCAGCCGAAAGCCACCTTGCCGAAATGGTGGTGCCAGAAATGAGGCGTCAGGAGCGGGCACAGGGCGATGGAGAGGAGCATGCCCGCGAAAGGCAAAGCCCAGAAGCCCGAAAGGCTCGAGCCGTCGAGATGGAAACTGGCGCCGTCATGGGCGGCCAAGGCGGTGTCGGTCAAACCCAGACTTAAGAAAGCCAGAAGTCCGAACAGTGTTAAGATTTTAGTCGCTGGAAAAAGAGGGGTGCGGCGGGTCAAGGTACTGTTCTCCATCTTACATCTTAATAATAAAATTCACCCTCCAGCCCTGTTTTATGACAGGAGGGGGTAAGCGTGGCTAAAATTTATGAGTTAGACTACCGCTTTTCAGGCCGTTTTGTCAAGCGTTCTTCGAGGTTTTGTCCACACGGGCGCCGGACGGGACCCTGGCGGCCGGCTCTCGTTTCCGTTATCAAATTGAGAAACAATCAGCCGGAGAATATTTTCAGCGAGTTGTTTTGCCGCGTGTTCTAATCTTTCAACATGCTTTACTTAGATTTTTTGATATACTATACTGGGTTGGCGGGAAAAAACCTGACGGAAAGGAGACGGCCATGAGTCTGGGTAAGGAATTCAGGGAGTTCATCCTGCGCGGCAGCGTCATTGACATGTCGGTGGGCATCATCGTGGGCGCGGCCTTTACCAAGTTGGTGGATTCTCTGGTCAAAGACATCATCATGCCCCCCATCGGCCTGGCCCTGGGCCAGATCGACTTTACCAACCTCTTTTTGACTTTGCGGGACGGGATCACCCCCGGCCCCTATCCCACCCTGGAGATGGCCCAAAAGGCGGGGGCGGTGACCCTCAACCTGGGGCTGTTCTTCAACGTGATCATCAGCCTGATTCTGGTGGGCGCGGCGGTGTTCATGCTGGTCAAGGCCCTGAACAAACTGCGCCGGGCCCCGGCCCCGGCCGATCCCACCACCAAGCCGTGCCCCTTCTGCTTCACCGACATCCCCCTGCCGGCCACCAGGTGCCCCCACTGCACTTCGAATCTGTAATGCCAGTTGGTATAAAAAAACGCGGGCCGGCCCATGTGGGCGCACCTCGGCCAGAGGTCTCCAGGGGCTCGGCCCAGGCGGGCGCGGCCAGCGGCAGGATGGCGGCGAAGATGAGATGTTTCATAAAAATCTCCGGATCGGCGGCGGGACAAAAGATGCGGACCCATGACCGCGAAAAATTGCCGACGCGATTTTTATTACTCCGGCCACAAGATAAGTCGTACCCGTGATTTCGCCAAAGCCCGAAATCACTGGACTTCCGCCGCCGAGAACCGACTTCGCCAACTGCCGGGTTAATATCGCGCCACCTATTTCGTCTGGGTCTGGGTGGTGGGGGCCACCCCTTCCTCGATCATGCGTTCCAGCCGTTTTTTCTGGCCCGGGGAAAAATTGAGCGCCAGCTTGTCATATTCCGTCCTGGCCGGCTCGTATCCCCAAGCGGCGGCCTGGTGCAGCCAAAAGGCGCCGGTGATGGAATCCTTGGGCGTGCCCTGGCCGCCGAGATACATCCGGGCCAGATAATACGCCCCCTCGGGGAGTTCGGCCTGGGCCGCGATCTTGAAATGGCGCAAGGCCGCGCGGGGATTGGGCACCCGCCCGAAATCGTTATCCAGGTTCAGTTTCCCCAACCTCAGGTGGGCCGGGGCAAAGCCCCGGTCGGCGGCCGAGGTCAGGGCCTCCAGGCCTTCGGTGAAGCGCTTGTCCCGCAAATACAGCTGGCCCAGCAGATACGAAGCTTCGGGAACCTTGGCCTGGGTCAGCCAGCGAACGGCCACGGCCGGCTTTTGGTCGTAATACAGGCGGCCCAGATCCAAGGCCGCCTGGCCGTCGTGATTTTCGGCGGCCACGGTCAGCCATAAAGCGCCCTGGGCCGCGTCACGCGAAAGGCCCGACTGGCCGGCCAGATACATCTCGCCGAGGCGTCGGGCGGACGGAGCGTAGCCGGCGGCGGCGGCCTGATAATACAGGCCGGCCGGGTTCAGCCCGGCGGAGGGGACCTGGTTGTTTTCCACCGCCTGGGCCAGGCGGTGGGCGGCTTCG
>JAVBTP010000260.1:0-8258 GCA_031556115.1 Candidatus Adiutricaceae bacterium | reverse complement strand
GACCTGGCCAAAAACGGCATGACCATGCTCATGGCCACCCACCAGATCGGTTTCGCCCGCCACCTGACCAGCGAGATCGTGTTCATGGAGGCCGGCCGCATCACCGAACAGGGGCCGCCCGGCGTCCTTTTGGCTCCCGATTCAGGCCATCGGGCGGCCGACTTCTGCGCCAAACTGGCCGAGTTGATGGGGCCGGGCTGATGCTGGACGGCGCGTATTTTCCGCAGCTCTTTCACGAGTTGACCCAGGGTTTCTGGCTGAGCCTCCGGATCATCCTGCCCTCGGCCTCGGCCGGCCTGGTCATCGGCGTTTTGGTGGGCACGGTGCGGGGCACCGGATATCCGCATTTTTTGGTCAAACCCCTTAACGCCTATGTCTCCCTTTTCCGGGGCACGGCCCTGGTCATGCAACTGGTGGTCTGCTATTATGGCCTGCCGGAACTGGGCCTCCTGGTCCGCCCTTTTTTCCTGGCCCACGATCTGCCCGCGGTCTGGAAGATTTTTTATCTCTCGCCCTACGCCTCGTCGGTCCTGATTTTCGCCCTGTGCAGCGGGGCCTATCACTCGGAATATATCCGGGGGGCCATCCTTTCGATCAAGAAGGGGCAGTTCCTGGCGGCCAGCGCTTTGGGGTTCACCCGGGCCCAGACCTTTTGGACCATCGTCATTCCCCAGGCCGTGCGGCGGGCCTGGCCGGGCTGCGGCAACGAATTGATCTATCTCATCAAGTATTCCTCCCTGGCCTTCGTGGTTTCGGCCAAAGAGCTGACCGGGGCCTCCCGCTCGGTGGCCGACAGCACGTTCCGCTACACGGAGACCTATTTCGTGGCCGGCCTCTATTACCTGGCCCTGGTCACCGTGGCCACCTGGCTTTTGCACCGGGTGGAAAAGGCCTGGGCCATTCCCGGCTTCGGCCGCCATTAGAGGTTGGCTGCCGACGCGGCCCGCCTGGTTTCGCGATTCATATATTTTTTCCCCGGACGTTGGATGGCCCATGACCGCTTTTTCCAAAAAATATTACCGCTCGCTGGAGCCCCTCGTGAAGGCCGTCGACCACCCCCGGCCGCTGGACTGGCCGGCCCTCTTCGGCCGCCAGGCGCCCCTGGAGCTGGAAATCGGCTTCGGCAACGGCGAGTTCACGCACCGCCACAGCCTGGCCGTTCCCGATCATGACCACGTGGGGGTGGAAGTGGCCTGGGCTTCCCTCAAACGGGCCCTGCGGCGTCTGGCCGATCCACCCCGGCCCAACGTCAAGGTCATGCTTCTCAAGGCCGAGGTGGCTTTGGAACGATGTTTCGCTCCCCGCAGCCTGGCCGTGGTCCGCTCGCTTTTCCCCATCCCCTGGCCGGATGAGCGGCAGGAAAGGAAGCGGCTTTTCACCCGCGCTTTTCTGGATTTGAGCGCCAACCGCCTGGCCGACGACGGGGTTTTCGTCCTCGTCACCGACAGCCCCGAACTGGCCGAATGGACCTTGGGCCAGGCCGCCGGGTCGGCCCTGGACCTGGTCGGCGAAGAACGGCCGGCGGGGCTGGACACCAAATATGAACGCAAATGGCAGGGCGGCGGCCAGCGGAATTTTTTCCATTTGACCGGCCGGAAGAAATTCCATCCGCCGCTGGAAACTTTTTTGGAGATTGATATGCAGGCCTATTACCGCCGGGATTTCGACCCGGAGACCTACCGGCCCGAAGGCTGCGCCGACGACATCGTGGTGAAGTTCAAGGAGTTTCTTTTCGATCCGCCGCGCCAGCGGGGCCTCTTGCGGGCCTTTGTGGTGGAAGGCCCCCTGATTCAGGATTTTTTCATCAGCATCAGCCGCCAGGGCGATCGCTGGAAATTGAGCCCGGCCATCGGCACCCAGCTTTTCCCCACCCAGGGGGTGGCCCGGGCTTTGGAACTGGCCTGCCGATGAACAGGCCATCTTTCCGCGTCTGGGAACGGGCCGGGAGCTTCCGATGACCGCTCCGGCCGCTGGTGAAACGACGGAAACCCTGTCCGGACGGATCGAACGCCTGACCTTCGTCAATGAGGAAAACGGCTACACGGTCCTGTCCGTCAAGGTGGCCGGACGCCGCCAGCCGGTGACCGCGGTGGGGAATCTGGCCGGCCCGGCGGTGGGCGAGTTCATCGAGATGACCGGCCACTTCACCGTCAGTAAATACGGCCCCCAGTTTCAGGTGCGAAGCCACCGCCTGGCGCCGCCGCAAAACGAATCCTCCCTGAAGAAATATCTGGGTTCGGGCCTGATCAAAGGGGTGGGGCCGGTGTTGGCCGGCCGCCTGGTGGACCGTTTCGGCGAACGGACCTTGGATGTTTTGGAAAAAAATCCCGAACGGCTGACCGAAGTCGAAGGCCTGGGGCCCCAGCGGCGGGAGATGATCATCGACGCCTGGCGCCGGACCCAGGGGCTCAAGCGTCTTTTGAGTTTTTTGGCCGAGTTCGGCCTGGGGCCGGCGGTGGGCCTGCGCATTCTCCGCCGTCTGGGAGACGGGGCCGATCGGCTGATTCGCGAAAACCCCTATCGCCTGGCTTACGAACTCGACGGGGTGGGTTTCGTCACCGCCGACAAGGTGGCCCGGGCCGTAGGTCTGGCCCTGGATTCGCCCCAGCGGCTGGAGGCGGGTCTCCTGTTCGCCCTGAACCAGGCCGGCGACGAGGGGCACGTTTTCCTGCCGGAGCGGGAACTCGTCAAGGCGGCCGGCGTTCTGCTCCCCGAGGCGGGAACGGCCGAACTGGAGGCCGCCCTGGCCGCCCTGATTCTGGACGGTCGGGTCAAGAGCGAACCCCAGGCCGAGCCGGGCGGGGTGGACATTTATTCGCCCTCTTTGCAGCGGGCTGAAAACTGGGTGGCCCGTGACCTCCAGACCCTCCTGCGCACGCCGCCCCGGCTGGAGGTGCCCCGGCCCGAGGCGGCCCTGGACTGGGCCCAGAAAACCTTACGGCTAGAGCTCTCCCCCAGCCAGCGGGAGGCCGCCCGGCTGGCCCTGGATCATAAGCTTCTGGTCATCACCGGAGGGCCGGGCACGGGCAAGACCACCATCACCAGGGTCATCACCGCCATCTTCGGGGCGGTCAAGGCCCGGCTGGCCCTGGTGGCCCCCACCGGCCGGGCGGCCAAACGGCTTTCCGAGGCCACGGGGCTCACGGCCAAAACCGTGCACCGCCTTCTGGAATACGCCCCCCAGGCGGGGGGCTTTCTGCGCGGCCCCAACCACAAGCTGGATGTCGACCTCCTGCTGCTGGACGAGGCCTCGATGGTGGACCTGCCGCTCATGAACCAGCTCACCGGCGCGCTCCCGCCCCAGGCCCGCCTCATCGTGGTGGGGGATCAGGACCAGCTTCCTTCGGTGGGGCCGGGCCGGGTGCTGGCCGACCTGATGGCCTCCGGCCTGGCCGCCGTGGCCCGGCTGACCGAGATCCACCGCCAGGCCGGGGGCAGCCAGATCGTGCGGGCCGCCCACCAGGTCAACCGGGGCCTCTTTCCCGAAAGCAGCCGCGACCGCGACGCGGGCGATTTCTATTTTATCGAGGAAAATTCCCCCGACCAGATCGCGGCCAAAATCCTCCACCTGGTCACCGAGCGCTTGCCCGGCAAGCTGGGCGTCAATCCTTTGGAGGATATTCAAGTCCTAACCCCCATGCACGGCCGCGAACTGGGCACCGAACACCTCAACCAGATTCTGAGCGACCGCCTCAACCCCGACGGCGGCCCGGCCCTGACCCGTTTCGGCCGGCGCTTCAAGCGCGGCGACCGGGTCATGCAGTTGCGGAACAACTATAACCGGGACGTCTTCAACGGCGACACCGGCCGGGTGGATACGATCGATTTTGAAGCCCAGGAAATGACGGTGACCTTCGAAAGCTCGAGAACCGTCGGCTTGGACGGCAAAGCCGTGGTATACGATTTCGCCGACCTCGACGAACTGACCCTGGCCTACGCCATTACCATCCATAAGTCCCAGGGCTCGGAGTTTCCGGTGGTCATCATTCCCCTGGTCACGGGCCACCATCTGATGCTGCGCCGCCGCCTTCTGTATACGGCCATCACCCGGGGCCGGCGTTTCGTGGTGCTTATCGGTTCGGCCGAAGCCGTGCGGCGGGCGGTGGCCAATGATCAGGAACAGGCCCGCCATTCCCGCCTGGCCTGGAAGCTGACCGGGTCGGTCTGATCAAAGCCGGGCGCTTTACGCTGTCGGTTGATGGCCGGTAGGGCGCGAAACTCCTACTCCTATACGGCGTATTTTTCGTCAGGAAAAAACGCTTCCGAGGGGCGGTTGTAATCCCAGTGTTTCTTGACCGCCACGGGGCTCATGCTGTATTCCTTGGCGAGGTCCTCCATGGCGTATTCCTCATCGGGATCATGACCCAGGCAGGCTTCCAATATACGGTATAAACAGGCGTCCCGGTCGTCACGTTCGAAGCATACGTCGCGCCAGAGGGTATGGAGCTCCGTTTTCTGATGCCCGGTGGCGTCGAGCCGGGCTATTGTTTTATCTATAAAGTCGCTCAGGACACTTTCAAACTGCCTTCTCGGCAACACTCGGCGCCAAGAGGTGGAGTATTGGGCGTATGACGGAGCCTCTTTTCCTGAAGGCGGCATGGCGATGACTGACACCGCCCGGCCGTTTGAAATAAAGCGCAAAGAAGGCCAGACGAAGCCGCCTCCGGCGGACGAGAGGTCGTGGGCGCTTTTCCACCGATAAGACGGTGAAAAGTCAGCCTTGTTTTTCGAGAACGGCTCAAAATTCAGCCGCCACCAATAATAGGCCGCCCAGAGGGCCAGAGGGCCAGAGGATAGGCGGATATCAGCGCATGGTCGATCATGGTCTGTGAAAAGGAGTCATAATGGCGAGTGGCGTATCGGCCGTTAAGGCATATTTCCAATTCGCCTGAAGTCGCTGATATCTCGGGCGATGCATCATCCGTTTTGCGCCACTGAATGCTCATGTCAAAAGTGCTCGTCTCAAGACTATTCGTCGTGGCCGACATCGCCCCACCTTTCCAAAATAACCTTGAATAACGGAGTCCGTATATCCGGCAGCGGATAACCGTGATACCCCCGGCCATCATAGGCGCCTTCGACCGGATGCCCCTCTTTGGTCACGGCCCACACGTGTTTTGGCCATAGATCACTCCCGGGGTCCTTGGCGACGCTGACCAGTCCACGTCGAAAAGCCTCGCGCAAAAGTTCATCGGCCTCAGCCTTTTTGGTGATCCCTGCCTTGTCGCACAGGGTTTTGTCGGGCCTCGGTCCGCGAGGTGGAGTCAGGCCGAAATCTCTCGGGCCGCTTTTATGAACAGGGTTACCCGTATAATGGGCCTGTTCGCCTAAATTAATGTATATTTTATCATAAGTAATCGAATTTTTTGGCAAGAACGACAAAAAGTATTTTCGGGGTCAGTGCCCGCCATGAAAGCCAAGCCGAATTCGGGCCGGCGAAGGGACAGCTATTCGCCAGTCTGGATTCGGCTTGATATGCGGAAAGGGTTTTCAGTCGGCGCCAAATTTACGGCTTGGCCGCCTTGGTGCCCGCCCGAGGCTTGGCTTTGGCGCGGGGCGCGGTTTTGGTTTTTGGCGCGGCTTCCGCCCGGGCCGCCCCGTTGACCTTGGCCCGCCCGGTCTTGGATTTTTTTTCGGAATGGCCGTTGATCAGCACCAGTTCGGGATTTTTGATCAATACTTTGGTGGCCGGGGGCACGCTTTCGGTCAACCAGACGTTGCCGCCCACCACCGACCCGGCCCCGATGACCGTTTCGCCGCCTAAAATGGTGGCCCCGGCGTAGACGATGACCCCGTCCTCCAGGGTGGGATGGCGTTTGACTCCCTGAAGCTTCGTCCGGGCGTTGCGCGGCAGGGACAGGGCCCCCAAGGTCACCCCCTGGTAGAGGCGCACCTGGGCCCCGATGGTGGTGGTTTCGCCGATGACCACGCCGGTGCCGTGGTCGATGAAGAAGCTCGGGCCGATCTCCGCCCCGGGGTGGATGTCGATGCCGGTTTTGCTGTGGGCGTATTCGGTGAGGATGCGGGGCAGAAACGGCACTTCGCGGCGATACAGTTCGTGGGCCAGCCGCTGGACCATGGTGGCGAAGAGGCCCGGATAGCAAAAGATGATCTGGTCATAGTGGTCGCCGGCCGCCGGGTCCCCCTCACGGGTGGCGGCCACGTCCGTGGCCAGAAGCTCCCTTAAGCGGGGAATCTCGCGGCACACCTCCAGGGCGATGGCCCGGCCCCGTTCCTGGCAGTCGGTGCAGTCGTGGTTATAGCGGCGGCAGTCGTGGCGGATGGCCGTGGCCACCTCCCGGCTCAGCTTGTCATACAGGACGCAGAGAATCTGGCCGGTGTGGTATTCGATATTCAGTTCAGTCACCGGCCGGGGGGAGAAGAAACCGGGGAAGAGCAGTTGCTGGGCCAGGATGATCAACTCTTTGGCCGCCTCGAAAGAGGGCTTGGGCACCTGGCTGACGTGCTCGAAGGCGGCCAGGCCCCGCCTGAGGCGCATGAGCTTTTTCACGGTCACGGCCAGGTCCCGGGTGGAATCCTGGCGCGGATCAAAGTTGGGCAACTGCTGGCAAACTATTTTCTTCTTCACGGGCATGGCTGGACCTCCGCCGGGTGGCTCGTTCGGTTATGTCACGCGTATTTGGATTGGAGGTACTATATCACAAACGATATTCAAAAAAAAGCCCCGAGAATAAGGTATCCTCGGAGCGTTCGCGGCGCCGGCCGGTTCAGGTGATTGGGCGCGGCGCTGGAATCGGCGACGGGCGCCGGTCACGCCGGTCAACGGGCGAGGTCAAAGCGGTCGAAATTGGTGTAATGGCCGGGGTTCCCCCAACTCTGACCGACGCTCCGATAGCGGCATTCCCGCTCGCTTTTCACCCATTTGATGACCTCGCCCTGGCCGTTGACCCCGCGATAGCATCGGGACTGGTAGCAGGGATTTATGACCGTGCCGTCTGGTTGCGGTATGAGCGGCTTTTTACAAAAATCATCGGCCGCCGGCGCCGGGGCGGGGCCGGGCAGCAGCCACAAAGCGATCGCCAGGGCGAAGACGCGGAAAAATGAGATGCGGGCGAACATAGGTTTCCTCCTCGGCGAAATGATTTCAGGGCGCATTTCCCTTGTCCCTTATGTAAGATAACACGGGCCGGCCGGGGCGGCAAGGGGGGCCGGGGCTGATTCGCCCCCGCGCGGCCTGACTGTCTTGACACGGCCTCTCGCCCTGGCCAGTTCAATCGCCTCTTCACCGGCCAGGGGTTCGATCGCCTGGGCGATTTTGGAGCGTGAACTTGAGCCGCTGTATGCGGAAGGCGGCCGTCCGGCCAAGCCTGTTCGCCTGATGTGCGGACTGTTGATTTTGAAGCGGATGGAAAATCTAAGCGACGATCACCTGATGGAGCAATGGCTTCAAACCCCTTATTTTCAGGCATTTTGCGGTAAGCGTGTATTTCAGCGGTGGCCCTCCGGCTTCCAATGTCCTCATTGCGACTCCACCAAATACTGCCTGGTGGGGCCTCGCAAGCTGTTCCAGTGCGCCCGGTGTCATGCCCAGACTTCGGTGACGGCCGGGACGATTTTCGACTCGACCAAGCTGCCCCTTACGGTCTGGTTTCGGGTCCTGTATCACCTGACCCAGAGCCAGGGAGGCGTTTCCAGCCTGGAGTTGGCCCGCCGCCTGGGCGTCAGCCAGCCGACCGCCTGGAAGATGTCGCACAAACTGATGCCGGTCATGTACGAGCGTGAAATCAGCCAACCCCTGACCGGGCATGTGGAAATAGACGACGCCTATCTCGGCGGCAAGGATCAGGGCGGCAAACGCGGTCGCGGCGCCGGCCATAAAACGCCCTTCGTGGCCGCGGTCCAAAGCAATGAGAACGGCCATCCGATCCGCATGAAAATGATGTGCGTCAAGGGCTTTCAGAAAGAGGAGATCCTGCGCCTGGGGCCGCTAATGCTGGCGGAGGGTTCGGAGGTGGTCACTGACGGGCTGTCGTGCTTTCAATGCGTCGCCGAATGCGGATGTACCCATGTGCCAGTAAAGGCCGGAGGAAACAAGGAGGTGCAAAACAGCACCTTCAAGTGGGTCAACACTGTCTTGGGCAATGTCAAAAAATCGATCACCGGAACATATCACCTGATGCGGCCGGTCTTCGTTGTAGAACTTGAAGTAGTTACTCAAGCTCTCTTTGGCGTCCTTAACGCTCTGATAATCTTTAAGATATACCTCCTCATACTTGACGCTGCGCCACAGGCGCTCA
>JAVBTP010000193.1:0-5448 GCA_031556115.1 Candidatus Adiutricaceae bacterium | reverse complement strand
GACGCTAAACGGTAAACCCTGCGCCCCCCGCGGGTGGTGTTTGAGATGTATTACGATCGGTGATCCGCCCGCCGTCGGCGCCGGCCCGCCGGCGGGGGCCGACGGACACCCGCCCCGGCCCATACCTCGGAGCCAGCCGGGAACCGGGCCGCGCCGACGCCTCACGGAGGCGAGTACCCCGTAACTTTTTAAGTTACGGGGTACTCGTGGAAGCCCGCCAGGGCTTCCCGCCGACGAAGTCGGCGAGAGGAAAGCAAAAATCGCATTTTTGCTTTCCGGTCCGGAGCTTAAAACGGCGCTGCTTTGAGCGACATTGTAAGCGGTACAAAGTACGAGTACCCCGTAACTTTTTAAGTTACGGGGTACTCGCCTTTACTGAGCGGTGGCCGGATCCTCCATCAAGAGATTGGGGTCGATGCGCATCTCGGAAATGGCCTTGGTCAGGCGGGCGGCTTTGTCGGGTATGACATACGCCAGGATCTGGCCGGCTTTCCGGCCGGGCATGGCCGCCAGGATCGAGACGGCCACGTCGTCGTCGAGGCTGTTGACCAGGGTCCCGGCCTGCTCCGGCTTCATGCCGCCATAGGCGGTGACCAGATGCTGGATGCGGGCGTCCTTCAAGGTTTCCGCTTCCTTTTGCTGCTGGTCGGCCAGGGCTTTTTGCTCTTCCAGAATGGTTTCGTTGCGGCGGATCAACCCTTCCAGCTCCGACCGGGAGGTCTCGATGACCGAAAGGCGGCGGTTGAGCTCGGCCTCCAGCGTGGTCAGGGCTTCCTCCCGAGTGTTCAACGCCACTTCCCGGCGGGTCAGATCCTGCTCGCGGGAGCGGAGCCGGGCCTGATCCACCTGGTCCTCGAGGGAGAGTTGGCTGGCGGCGGAAGGCGCGGCGACCGGCGCCGGAGCGGCGGGCGCGGCCGGGGCCGCGGGAGTCGGTGACGGGCCGGTGACCGGCTGCAAAAGATCATTGCCCCCCGGCGGCAGGGGAATGGAGTCGGAGACTTCCTGACCCGCGGCGGGCGCGCCGGCATGCCCGCCGATGACCATCAGGGCGCCGGCGGAAACGGCGGAAATGGACGAAGCCGGGAGGGCCGCCGGCGCCTGGGCCTCGGCCACCGCCGGCGAAACCACCGACAGGTAGCCGTCCATCAGCGAAGCGGCCCGACTGGGTTCGGCCGGCGGAGGGGGCGGCGTCTGGGCCTTTGATTCAGCCTGGGGAGCGGGCGCTTCGGCCGCCGCCACCGGCGCCTCAGGCCTGGCCGCCGCAACGGGCGGACCGCTCTTCGCCGGGGCCGCCGGCTCGGCGCTTTCGGCCAATCCGGCCGCCGCGGCCATGAGGTCCGCCTCGGTGGGCGTCAGGGCGGAGGTTTTGGACCAGAAATAGGCGGCCCCCACCGTGATTTTCACCAGCAACAGAAAAATGACCACTTCCAGAATGGGCCAGCTTTTTTTCTTGGCCCGCGCCGGCACCGGCGCCGCCTCCGAGGCCGGGCGGCGACGGCCGCTCTTGGCGCCGGAACTTTGACGCCCGGAGTCGGCGGTTTGACGGGGGGATATTTGAGCGGGATCATTCATCATCACGGTCATCCGGGGTTGCGCGCAATCCAGTTCCACATCAGGCTTCGTTATTGACCCGCCGACTAAACGTATTCAGCGTGATTTCGGCAAAGCCCGAAATCACCGGGACTCGGTCGGCCGAGAATGAATATATTGAGCCACCGGATCTATAACTACGGCGGCCCATCCAAGCCTCAACCGACGGGTCACGATCGGCCGGCGGCCCGGGCCTCGCCGAGGGCTTCCCGATCGCGGCGGGCCTTGGCCAGAGCGGCCATTTCTTCCATAATATTTTGCTCGACATACATCTGATCGGCCACGAACTCGTCTTTTCTCTTTTCCTTCAGCTTTTCCATGATTTTAAGATCGATGGAGGCCTTGGTCAGGGCGGCCCGTTCCTTGACTTCCTCGCGCCGGCTGAGGCGCAGGAACTCTTCCAGCCGGGCCAGATCCTTGCCGAGTTTGAAATCATATTCCTTATACAGGATCAGAAGCGGAATGGTTATGGTCCTATCCCGAATCTTTTCTTCCAACTCGCTCTGAAGATTGGCCTTCCGCTCGGTCACGGCCGCGATCTCCTCTTCCAGGTCATGGATGCTGGCCAACCGTTTGGCCAGGCGGGCCATGGCTTCCTCTTCACGGCGCTGCCTGAGCTTGATCAAAAAATCCATTTTAAATTTGAAAGCGGCCACCGCGCCACCTTTTGCTGTTCAATGTTGTCATGTTAGTCCATCCCGGCCGGCCTGGCAAGAGGTTTTTGGCCGGCCGCCCAAGGGGCCGGTGGACTGCCTACCTGCCAAAATGCAAATACCCCGCCAAAAAAGCGCCCCAGAAGGACGCTTTTTTTGGGCGAGGCCAGACGGGCCCGACTATGGCGAAATCGTAAGGATATGGCGGTGCTTCGGCAAAATAACGGGGGCTTGGCCGGCTTTTGCCCACCGGTTGTTCCATCCGGCGCGGCCGCACCGCCTGTGAAATCCGCTTACCACCGTGAAGCCAGGATCATACTCCAGTTGTCGCCCTGGGTGTCGCGGTAGCGGCCGATGGATTTGATGCTCAGAAAAGAGGAGTACCGGTCATGGATGTCGCGCCCGTCGGGCAAAAAGCGGAACGACCCCTCCCGTTCGAACTTGGGCATGGAAAAGATCAGGGGCTTGCCTTCGGGCAGGCTCATCAAAAAACCGATGTCGTCTTCCATGGTGTCGATGAGGTTGAGCATCAAAAAAGCGCCATACCGTTCATATTCGGCCCGGACCCGAGGGTCGTTGAAATCGCCGTAAATGAACTTCCACCCGGGATAGGCGGCTTTGGCGGTGCTGATGCGCTGGTGGTTGTGGTCGATGCCCACATACATTTCGGGCCGCTGCCTGCGGGAGACCATGACCGAGACGAAGTTGCCGTTCCCGCAGCCCAGGTCGGCCACATTTTCGATGGCCAGCATACCCAGGCGGCCGTAGGCGTTGACATACATGGCCGGGTCGAAGGGAGGCGGCGCCACGGGCGCCCGGGGCTCCTCCGGCTGGGGCTTGGCCAGCCCCGGAGCGAGCATGGCCAGGGGACTGTTGAGCATTTGATTGGGGTTGTAGGACATGGACCCTCCAAGTACGGTGACCGCGCCGGCGCCCTTTGGCGGGCGCGGCGGGAATACAATTATTTCCTTTTACACCAGTTACACCAGGACCGCGCGCAGCACGTGGCAGTCGCAGGGGCCGACATTATCCCTGAAATATTTCAGGGTGGACTCCAGGTGATATTTAGCCAAACGGGCTTCGCGGCGCAGCACTTTGCGGGTCTGGGTGAAATCCCCCAAACAGCCGCCTTCGGCCCGCATCTCCGCCCGGAGAGTGTCACGGAAGAACAGCCAGTCCTCATGCTCGCCGATGGTCAGGATAAGTTCGGTCTTACCCTGATCCCCTTCGGGCGGCGCGGTCAAGGAGGGCGACTCCTTATAATAAAAGGCGTCGAAAAAATCCTCCATCACCACTTCCCGGCCGGTTTCAGGGTCGGTGGAGACCAGCTTATATCGATAGCTGCGGCCGCCCTGGCCGTCGAGAAACTTCAGCACCGCCGCCACGAATTTTTCCAACTTGTCTCGGGCGCTCAAATCGTCGGCCAGGGCGAAATACTTGATGCCCAGCCACAGGGAGTCTATAAACGACTTCATGGCCCTGAGGTCCGGGGAATCCCCCAACAGTTCCCGGGCCTTGTCCTGCTCGCCCAGATCGTAATACATCTGGGCCAGCCGCTTGATGGTGGGGAGGTCGGCCGGGCTGAATTCCAGCACTTTGGCCAGTTCCTTGGCCGCCCGGCGATGGTCGCCGCGCCGGCTGAACACCTCCACCAGGTTGAGGCGGGCTTCCAAATAGTCGCTTTTCACTTCCAAAGCCTGACGCAGATACCGTTCCGCCTGACGGTCCTGGTTCTCCAACAGGGCCAGGACCGCCAGGTTGTTTAAGGCCGGGGCGTTGCCCGGACAATCCTGGGCGGCGTTTTGGAACATGGCCCGGGCCTCTTCCAAGCGGCCTTCGCTGAACAACTGTTCGCCCAGAGCCACCTGATCCATTTCCGGAGCCGGAGGACTCCCGAGCTCCATATCAGTTCGCATATCCATACATCACCCCAGCCTTTCGGGAAAAGGTTTGGGACATTCTTTCCCGCCAGTAGTTTATGCAAACGACGGGCCAACAAGACGGCAAATTGAAAATCGCGATAAAAAGGCGGGCCCGGGCCGACTCCCGACCCGTCCCGCCCCCCTTGTATTATAGTCACGCGGCCTTCCCTGGCCAGCCACCCCATGGACCTTCCGTGGCCCAACCATGATCCGCCGTCTCCGGGGGCGGATCGGCACCTCCCGTCGGGTCGCGGGTTTTTCAACCCGGTTCCCGATGGTCCGGTCCTCAAGCGGCCATCCCTGGCCCTTTGGGAAGGCGCGTCCCTGCGTCCCTCAAATACAGGCCTTTTTCGCTCACCCGCCGCCCTCCACCGACAAGGCCTCGACCGGTGGCCGGGCTTCGGGGCCGGCGGCGGCCGTTTCCGCCTGGGGCGGCCCGGCCAGAGCGGTGCCCAAACCAAGCTTGAGGCGAACTCCGGCCGACTTGTATTTCTCTTCCTCGATCAGCTGTTTCAAAACGGCCACCTTTTCCACCTCCTCCAGAGAATACTGCCGTCTCTGGGTCTCGGTGCGGTCAGGTTTGAGATAGTCGGAAAATTCCTTTTCCCAATATCTCAGGGTCGTTTTTTTCACGCCGGTCAGTTGAGAGACCTGGTCGATGCTCAAGTTCACCTTGTCCCACACATTGATATTATTCATATACATCCTCCGCTGGCAGCCGGCCGCCGGTGGCCCGACGCGCCGTCGCCGTAAAAAATCAGGCCGTTCCCGCCAATTCCGCACGGCCGCTTTGGCCAGACGCTTTGGGGTTCGCCCGTTCCCAAAACCATCAAAGGCATCCAGAATTATCATACCTCCCCATACTGAAGAGTGGGCCCTTTCGAGCGGTTCCGAAGCGCCGCCATCCCCTTGGGAATTCCGACCGCTTTCATTTGCTATACTCATCGGCGGTTCTGGAAAAAAGATAAATTGATTTTCATTTTTTAATACTTTTTTCTAACTTGCTTCAACCGCCCCGGAGCCCCCTCAAACCCAGGGCGAGAGCGTATTAAAAGCGCAGAAGTTATGGTCATCTGCTATTTTTTGTGTATTAGACTTTTGGTGGCAAAAGATGGCGTCGTTAATAGCCCTTTTTTCGTTATTTCCGGATCCCCGTGTGGAGCGCTGTAAGCGGTATCAGTTAATAGAGATATTATTTTTATGCATGGCGGCAGTAATAGCGGACGCTGAGGGTTGGGAGGAAATAGAAGATTTTGGTGTTGACCGCCAAGACTGGCTGCGTC
>JAVBTP010000133.1:0-3591 GCA_031556115.1 Candidatus Adiutricaceae bacterium | reverse complement strand
TCCAGCAGCGGGTCGCCTTCCAAAACCGGCCGGCTGAAGACTTCGACGTTTTCCATACCCCGTATCACCAGCCGGTCCAGATCCTTAAGGCCGGTCAAGCGCAGAACCCGTTCGTCGAGCTTACTGCCGTTGCCCGTGATGAGCCCGATCTTTTGGTCACGGCCCAGGGCGCGCTCGATGAAGGGCAGTTGCAAAAGGCTGGACAAGGCCACCGGCACCGAAACCGCCTGGGCCACAACCTCCTGAAAATTGACCATGAAGCCGCAATTGCTGGTGATGAAGCGGACGCCCATGCGTTCCAGATATTTGGCGGTGTCCACCACCACCTCGGTGAGGCTGGGGTCGAATTTCATAAGAAGCCGTTCGACGGTGACCCCGGGGGCGGTTTTATAGAGCACCGGATACTTGTAGGTGGAGGCGTTGCCCACATCACCCGGGATAAAGGGGGTCGGGGCGTCCATCAGAATGATGCCCACGGCGTGACCGAAACTGTCCGCTCCGGGGCGGATCATGTATTGAGGCATACTGTCGTTCCTTTCATCTGTCTTCCAGGTTTGATATGACTTAAGCGAGATAGCTCAAAGCCAGACGCACCAGCCACTCCAGACCGATGGGCAGGGCGTCTTCGTCAATGTTGAACTTGGGGTGATGATGGGGGTGGACGGCGCCGCTCTTTTCATGGCCGCAGCCGATGACGCCGAAAACGGCGGGGACCCGGAGAGCGAACTCGGAAAAATCATCACCGGCCAGGGTTTCGAAACGTTCGGCCGGGCTGTCCTGCCCTAAGACGGCCGAGGCCGCCTGGCGGCCCAGTTTGGCCATGGCCGGATCATTGATAATAGCCGGCACGGAGCAATAGAAATCCACTTCGGCTGTGGCCCGATAAGCCCGGGCCACGGTCTCGGCGATTTCCCGCAGGCGAACCCGTGGTTTGTAAGGCCCCTCGTCAGTGCCGTCGAAGAGGTGGCGGATGGTCCCTTCCAGTTCCACCTCGTCCGGGATGATGTTGGCCGCCGAGCCGCCGGTGATGCGGCCGAAGAGGAGGGTCGAGGCAAAAAACGGGTTCAGTTCCCGACTCTGCAGCACCTGGGCGGCCTGAACGATGGCCGCCGCGGCCAAGACGGGGTCCACCGAGGTGTGGGGGCTGGAGGTGTGGCCGCCTTTGCCCTTGACCTTGATGGTAAAGTGGGACATCCCGCCCCAAGTGGGGCCGGGGTCACAGGCGACTCGGCCGAGAGGCAGCGGGGCCCAGAGATGGAACCCGGCGGCGGCGTCCACTTTGGGGCCCTCGAGGACTCCGGCCTCAACCATGGCCAGGGCGCCCACTTCTTCCTCGTTGGGCTGAAAAACGAACTTCACCGTGCCCGCCAGCCGGTCTTTGAGAGCGGCCAGGGCCTTGACCGCGGTGAGGAGAATGGCCGTGTGACCGTCATGGCCGCAGGCGTGCATGACCTTGGGGGTTTGAGAGGCAAAAGGCAGGCCCGTCTCCTCCTGTACCGGCAGGGCATCGATGTCCGCCCGGAGCATCAGGACCGGACCCGGCCTGGCCCCGGTCAGCAGGCCCGTCACCCCTGTGTCGGTGACCCGGCGCACTTCGCTGAGGCCGGCTTCGATCATGGTTTTTTCCACCAGGGCGGCGGTGCGGGTTTCCTGATACCCCAGTTCCGGGTGTTGGTGCAGGTCCCGCCGCAAAGCCACCAGTTCGAGATGGTATTTTTTCAAAAAATCTTTGATTTCGCTCATGCTGTCCTATCTTTCGAGGGTTTAGGGGCCGGCCGCGGTTTCCGGCCTGGCCGCGTCCGGCCCGGAGGCGGGTCTCAGCCGCAGGGGCGCAAGAGGCCCCGTGGGAAATTGACCAGCAACTCACAACCCTTTTCCGTCACCAGAAAAGGCTCGCTGGATTCAAAGCCCATGTCGTCCTCCCAGATTCCGGGCATAAGGTGTATGGTCATGCCGACTTCCAGAACGGTCTTATCCCCCGGCCGGAGGCTGAGGGTTCTTTCGCCCCAATCGGGCACATAGCTGCACCCTATGGAATAGCCCAAACGGGTGGGCTTCACCACTCCATAGGTGGAAATAATCCGGCGCCATTCGGCCTCCACCTCTTCGGCGATGACCCCGGGCTTGATGAAGTCCACCACTTTATCCACCCCGGCCATGGTGGCGTCGGCGATATTCTTCAGCTTGGCCGGAGGCTCGCCCAGAACTACCGTCCGGGCCAGGGGGCAGTGGTAGCGCTTATGGACCCCGCACAGTTCAAGCAGCACCAGGTCGCCCTCGGCATAGCTCCGGTCCGGCGACCAGCCCAGGTGGGCGCAACTGGTGCGCTCGTTGGTGGGCATGATGGGAAAGATGGCCGGATGGTCGCCGGGCGCGTCGTCGACGCCCATGATGCAGGCGTGGTAAACACTGGCCGCGTTGGCCCGCTCCAATGTGCCTGGCCGGATGCCGTCCACGGCCGTCCGCATGACCTTTTCGCAGACTTTGGCCGCTTGCCGCATATAGGCGATTTCCCGGGGCGACTTCCTGATCCGCTGCCAGTTCACCAGGCCGGTGGCGTCAATAATGTCGCCGCAGTCGCCGAGCTCTTCTTCCAGCGTGACCAAACATTTGCTGGTGAACCAGTAGTTGTCCATCTCGACGCCGATATTCTTCCTCTCCCAGCCGTGCTCACGAATAATGTCGGCCACGAAACTCATGGGATGCTTGAGGGGATTCTGCACATAATCGTCCACGTATTGGCGGATATTGTCATGGCTCAGCCAGGTGGTGACCTTGGCCCCGTTGGCGTCACAGCCCCGGCCCCACCAAATGGGCTGATCATGGTCCAGGGCGATGATCACGCCCTGATGCACATAAAAGGACCAGCCGTCGTAACCGGTCAAATAATTCATATTGCTGGGGTCGCTCACCAGCAGTACTTCCACCTTTTGGCGCTGCATGGCCGACTTGACCCGCCGCAGGCGATCATGGAATTCCGACAGTTCAAAATACATAGGGCACCGTACTCTTTCTCCAGGGGGTTACTTGGCCTCTTCAGCCGCCTTGATTTCCGCTTTCAGTTCCTTCAACAGCTTTTCAGCATCCGGACCGGCCATCCCGATGTACACCTTTTCCACATTGCCGGCCAGGGCCCGGAAGGGAGCCTGTTCCTCGGGGGTCAGTTCGCTGATGATCAGGTCCGGCCTCTTATTGAGCATCTTGGCCTTGCGCTCCTCGTTGAGCTTGTCCACGAATTCAATGGTGTGGCCGATGGCTTCTCTGGACACCTCCTCAATGATCGCCTGGTGGGCGGGGGTCTGCGTGTTGAACCAATCCAGATTAGTCACGAAAGCGGTGATGAAGGGCATTTCATAGGGATTGGTGAGATACTGGTTCTGTTCGTAAAAACTCATCTCCTCGTGCCCGTACAGCGGCTGGATGTTGCCGTCAATCTGCTTGAGTTGCAGAGCCGAGTAGACTTCGGCGTAGGGGATGCTCTGGGGGACGGCCCCGTAGCCCTTGTAGATTTCAGCCAGGAGAGGGTCGGCCATGACGCGCATGCGGAAGTTTTTGAAATCCTCCAGTTTGCGCAGAGGTTTGTTGGAGGAC
>JAVBTP010000021.1:0-3144 GCA_031556115.1 Candidatus Adiutricaceae bacterium | reverse complement strand
CGGGGCCTGCGTCGTGGCCCTCGGCAAGCGCTGCGCCGGGCTGTTCACCGACGACGAAAACCTCCGGCTGGGGCTTCTGGCCGCCTCGGGGGCCATGGGCGAACCCTGCTGGTCCCTGCCGCTCCTGAACGAATACGATGATCTCCTGAAAAGCGAGACCGCCGACCTGGCCAGCCACTCGGGCCAGCCCCAGGGCGGGGCGGTCAACGCCGCCCTGTTCCTCCGGCGGTTCGTCCCGCCGGCCCTGCCGTGGGCTCATCTGGACATCGCCGGCCCGGCCCGGGCCGATAAATCCCGGCCGGGCACCCCGGTGGGGGCTACCGGATTCGGGGCCCGGACGCTGTTGCGTTTCCTGCGCCAGTCGGTGTGCCGGTGAGGCGGCCCGACCATTTGATCCGGAGGGGGCGCCCATGAACGGAGGGAACGGGGCCGCCGGCCGGCCGCGGGTGGTGGCCGCCATCCTGGCCCGGTCCAGTTCCCCGAACCGGCCGGGCGGGCTTTTGCCCGACCGGGCCCTGGCTCCCATCCTCGGCCGGCCGGCCCTGGCCCACCTGGCCCGGCGCCTGGGCCTGTGCCGAAATCTCCAGGCCGTGGTGGTGGCGGTGGGCGACGCCCGGGCCGACGGCCATATCATCCAGGCGGCGGCGGATCTGGGGTTGCCCCAGGTGGCCGGCCATCCCCACGAGGTGCTGCGGCGCCTTTTGCTGGCCGCCGAAGACCAGGGCGCGGACCACGTGGTGCGCGTCAACGGCAATTTTCCCCTCCTCGACCCGTGGGCTTTGGATGAGCTCATCGCCGGCCACTTGCGGGCCCGGGCCGATTACAGTTCCAACAGCCACTACCAGGGTCTGGTCTACGGCCTGGGGGCGGAGGTCATGGCCGTCAAGGTGTTGCGGGAAGTGGTGGAATACGGCCAGCCCGGCGACGCCTACAGCGGCACCCGCCTGTTTTTGCGCCGGCCCTGGGATTTCAGCCTCCATCTTCCGCCGGCGGCCCAGACCGCTCCGGACTTCAAGGCCAGCGTCGACTTCAGCGGCGACGAAAAAATCATCGAAGCCGTTTTCGCGGCCCACCCCGAGCCCGACAATGCCCAGGTCGTCGCCTTTTTCGCCGCCCGGCCGGACCTGTCCGCCTCGGGGCAGGGGGGCGGGACGGCGGAGGTGGGCCTTTCCAAGGTGCTCCTGTTTCCGGAAAAACTCAGCGCCCTCAAAGACAACGGCCCCAACGGCCGCGACCTGAGCTATCCCGTGTCGGTGGAGTTGTCGCTCACCAACCGCTGCAATCAAAACTGCCTGTGGTGCTCCGACCGGGATCTCCGGGAACGCTCCCCCGACGCCCTGACCCTGGAAAACCTCAAAGAACTTTTCGCCGACCTGGCGCGAGGCGGCGCCCGGGGGGTGACCATCGAGGGCGGAGGCGAACCCACCCTCTCCCCCTTTTTTGCCGAGGCGGTGGCCGAGGCCCTGAACCAAGGGCTGGCCGTGGGGCTCATCACCAACGGCCTGGATCTCTTCGGGCCCGGGCGCGACCCGGATCTTTATAAAAGGTTCGAGTGGATCAGGGTCAGCCTGGACGCCGCCGACCGCCGGCAATATTTGCGGACCAAAGGGGTTGACGGCTTCGACCGGGTGTTGGCCAATCTGGCCGCCCTGGCCGAATCGTGCCGGGAGTCCACCCTGGGAGTGGGGTATGTGCTGACCAATCAAAACGATGAACCGGACCGCCTGCAGGATTTGGTTTTGACCCTGCGATCCCTGGGCTTGAACTATCTCCAGGTGCGGCCGGTGGTGGATCATCCCGAACTGGTCAGCCGCCTGCCCCTGGACTTTTTGAAAAAATTCGCCACTCCCGATTTTTCGGTCAACCTGGCCGCCCTGACGGATAACGCCGCCAGCGGCAACCTCGGGCTGCCCTGCCTGGCCCACAGCCTGTCGGTGGTCATCGGGGCCGACGGGGTCGTCTGGCTGTGCGGCCGCCTCAACGCGGACCCCGCGGCCCGGCCCATCGGCGATCTGACCGCTCACGGTTTTCAGTATATCTGGCACGGTCCCGAACGCGCCCGACAGGCCGCCCTGGCCGCTTCGCCCCAATTCTGCCTGGACCACTGCCCGCAGTGCCGCATGACCAAATATAATCAGCTGATGGCCGAGATCGACAAACTGAAGACCCGCAATTTTATATAGCGGGCAAGTATCTCCGTCAGGGGTCGCCCGCGGCCTCAACTGGAAACTTCAGCGTGAGGGCTGGCGGGTGGCGCGGATGTGGTTATCCTTTCCACCAAGCCTGCGCTTTGCGAAGGGGGGATTGCCGCCCCAAAAGCAAACTTGATGCGAAATGGCCTCGCCCGTGATGAGGGCTGAAAGCTCACTGGAAAGTCGCTGTTCCTCGAATTCTTTAACTTTTGGAAGGATTTTTTCGATAAATATATGTAAAGAGGGCCGCCAGCCAGGCGAGGTGAGGCCAAAAAGCAGCGGAAGTCGTTGATAGTGTTGCCGAAAAGATACACCCGAAAAGCGGCGGCGAGGGGAGGCGCCACCCGATGGCTGATGCAAACTGTTGTTTTATGGAAAAAATTTGACGATTATCGCCATGTTCTTTTTTGGCACGAGTTTTGATTATAAACAAAGATGGGTATGGCCGCCTGATCGCGGCGGGGCAAGTAAAAAAAGTCTTGCCAAAGCGTTTGAGCATCTGTATAATACAAAAAGCTGCCAGTCTATTTTGGATACGCGACGAGATGGTTTGGCGGCGTTTGGACTCGCAAGATACGGTTTTCGAGACATAAAAAATGGCATTTTTAGTGGTTTGGTGTATTTCCGTGCTTGCGGAATTGCCACAATTGTGGTAATGTAGGCTCCAGAATTGGACAGTTGCTGTTTTCAGTCAACTTTAGGGCCGCCACGGCAACGTGGTGATAGTGTTCGGAAGCGCCGTTAGGCGGTCGCTGCCGGGCAAAACAACAAGACAAGAGGAGAAAAGCATGAAAAGAGCTTTAGCTATGGCTTTGGGCGCCATGATGGTAGCCGGCTCGGCCGCTCCCGCGACCGCCGCCAGCCACATCGACTTCAGCGGTTATTACAAAGCGTTCCAGATGAACGACATCAACCTGGGCCGTCAGGATGGTGACCGCTCTTTTACCGACAC
>JAVBTP010000052.1:0-11384 GCA_031556115.1 Candidatus Adiutricaceae bacterium | reverse complement strand
TGGGGCGGAAAATATATTACGTCCATGAGGCCAAAGTGCTGCATACCTGCCGGCAAAGCACCATCAAGTATTACGGCGCTTTTCATAAAATTATCAAGCAATACCTGGCTAGTTCCGAGATTTACTTTAAAAAGTACTATGGCCGGGCCGTGACCGGAATCTGGCGCTGCAGCCTCGGGCTCTTGTACCTGGCCAAATACCTGTTTCGGCGCCGTCCGGAAGACAAGGAATACGCCCGTTGGGGGTTTTTCCTTGTTTAGCATCATTATCCCCACGTATAACCGGGTTCATATTCTGGCCCAATCCCTGCCCCTGGTCCTGGGTATGAAGGGGGTGGGGGAGTGTGAAGTTTTGGTGGTTGACGACGGCTCCACTGACGGGACTCCCCGTTTTTTGGCCGAAGCGGCCGACCGCCACCCCAACCTTAAACCGTTGAGACAGGAAAACGCCGGTCCGGGAGAGGCCCGTAATCTGGGGCTGGCCCGGGCTGAAAAAGAAAACGTGCTTTTTCTGGATGACGACATTTTTCCGAGCCCGGAGGTCTTGGAGGCGCACCAGAAACGGTTGCGGGCCGGCGGCGACGTCTCCCAGGGGCGGATGGTCTGGCACGAAGACCTGGCCGGTCAGGAGATCATCAAATTTATGGACGCCCGGGGGATGCAGTTCCGGTTGGATGGCTATGCCGACGGGGAGCGGGTCTCGTATTTGCATGTTTATACGGCCAACCTGGCTTTGCCGACCGGCGCGGCGCGGGCGGTCGGCGGCTTTGACCGGGCTTTTGCCAAGCGCCGATATGCCTTTGAGGACACGGCGTTCGCCTGGCGTTTGGAAAAATCCGGACGGCGTATCTGTTACACTCCCCAAGCTTGGGCCCGGCACCTGCATCCCATGACCGAAGAGGGTCTTTTGAAAAGGGAATACACGGTGGGGTATGGCTTGGGGGTGGCCCGAAAGAATTACCCTGAAATCGCCGCTGATCTTGGGGTGGATCGGTTGGCCCGGCAGCTCGGCTGGCAGTGGCCGGTTTTGCGGTGGCTCAACCGCAGCGGCCTGCCAGCAATGGGCGGCGAGGCTTTCCGCCGGCGTCTGGCCTTGAAGGAAAACTTTTTAAGCGGCCTGCGTGACGGGCTTGAGGAGCAATGAAAGAAACGTTATGAACGCCGCTTCCTTCCCTTCCTGCGCCGTGATCATTGTGGCTTATAACAACGCGGACGGTATCCAAAGCTGTCTGGCTTCGGTATTTGAACGTTCCTCGATCCCGACGGCGGTGGTGGTGGTCGATAACTCCCCCGGCCCGGACACGGCCCAGGCCATTGCCGAGTATGCCGCGGCGCACCCTGAGCGAAATCTGACTTTAATTCGACGACCTGAAAACCTGGGTTTCGCCGCGGGTTGCAACCTGGGCGCCAAAGGGCGAACCGAGGACTATTTTTTGTTCCTCAACCCGGACACGGAGTTGGGCAATGACGTATCGGCTCTTTTGATTTCTTTTCTGCAAGAAAAGCCCCACGCTGGAGTGGCCGGCCCCCAGATCAGGGACGAAAAAGCGCAAATCGCCCGCACCTGCCGTAATTTCCCCACCCCCTGGCGGATTTTTTGCGACGCCACCGGGTTGGATTCCCTTTTAGGCTGTTACAAATTGCTTCGTTTCGGCCATACGGAAACCAGAGCCGTGGACCAGGTCATCGGGGCGGCGATGATGATGAAGCGCGAACTCTTTGAGAATTTAGGCGGTTTTGACGAGCGTTTCTTCATCTATTTCGAAGAAGTCGATTTTTGTAAACGAGTTTGGGGGGCCGGGGCCGAGGTTTGGTTTTACCCCATCCCCCGGGTGATTCACCAGGCCGGGTCCTCCTGTGAGGCCCCGGCCATGATCAATCGTATGCCGGGCTTTCTGCGGCGTAGTCGGGCTCAATACTTTGCCAAACATTTCGGGATTCTTCCCCAGTTTATCACTCTGGGGGTGACCATCGGGGAAGCGGCGGCGAAAGCGGCGATTCTCGGCCTGATGTCCTGGCTCAAACCGAAACAGGGCGGCTATTATCGGGCCAAGGGGAGAGGGTTTTGGGCTTTTCTCCGCCAGTGGCGGGGGGAAGGGTAAGCCCCGGGTGCCCGCCGATCGTCAATTGGCCGCCACCGGTCAGCGACTTGAAGTTCCCGCGGAGGATTCGGCCATGACCCGTGTTCTGGCTTTGACTATGCGCCCTTTGGAGGCCGCCGACACCAGATATCGGTTTTTGGAATATCTGCCGTACCTGACCCAGGCGGGGATCACGGTCACCCATCGCAGCCTGTTATCCTCCGCGTTTTATAAACGGCAGCAGGCCGGCCAATTGGATTTTCTCGATGCCCTGAAGTTCGGGCGGGCCCTGGCGGAGCGGGCGATCAGTTTTTTGCGCCCTCTGCCCTATGATGTGGTGTGGCTGGGGCGGGAGCTGATGTCTTATGGGCCGCCGATCTTGGAGCGGCTGCTCTTCCGGGCCAAGATACCAGTGGTTTTGGATGTGGACGACGCCCTGTTCAAGCCGGACCCCTTGGGCGGCTTTCTCCATAAAAGGATCCGCGATTTTAAAAAATTCGAGTACATCACCCCGCGCTGCCGGGCCACGGTGGTCGGCAGCCGCTACCTGGCCGATTATTATTCCAAGCTGTCGCCCTCCGTGTATCTGATCCCCACCTGCGTGGACCATCACAAATACGCCAGTATCGTCCATCGACCGGAACCCTCGGGCCGGGTGCGCTTGGGCTGGATCGGTACGGCCACCAACTTGGAACACCTCAGCCTCCTGCGCGGTCCGGTGGAGCGTCTGGCCCGGCGGCACCAACTGGAATTTCGGGCGGTGGGGCTGAATCAACCCCTGGGGTGGGACCTGGAACATCTGTATTCCTTGCCGTGGACTCTGGAACGGGAGTTGGAGTATTTCAGCGAATTCGATATCGGGGTTATGCCCCTGGTCGACTCGACCTTCACCCGCGGGAAGTGCGCTTTCAAACTGGTCCAATATATGGCCGCCGGCCTGCCAGCGGTGGCTTCCCCCGTGGGCGCCAATTGCGAAACCCTCAGGCCCGGCGAGGAAGGATTTTTGGCCGGTACGGCCGAAGAGTGGGAAGCGGCCCTGGAGACGCTTATACTCAACGAGGAATTGCGTTTGAAAATGGGCCGGGCCGGGCGGGTTCGGGTCCGCGAAAGATATTCTCTGGCCGTCCATTGGCCGAGGTACGCCGCCATTCTTCAGGGGCGCGACCCGGAACCGATGGACTGAGCCCCCTATTGGAGGAACGTATGATGAAAATGTGGACCGCGAATCGAGGCCGGCTGATCAGCCTGTTGGGCCTCGCCCTGGTTCTGGCTCTTTTCAGCGCTTCGGCCGAGGCGGCTTCGAAGTTTCGCCTGGGGCTCAATGCCGATAACTGGAACAACCAGGTGGACTCCGCGGAATTCAAAAAATCCGTCAGGAACCTGGGCATCGAATTTATCGTGTGGCACGTATCCCCCGAGGAATTCGCCACCCGTTCGCTTCTGAGGGTCGTGGACTATTGTCGGAAAAACAATCTCGATTATCTGTTCAACACCGAACTGGTCAACTACGTGCCTGGGGTTACGGAGTTCGCGGCCGATGGAGGCCGGGCTTATCGATGGGATCTGCGGCCGGAAATTATGGAGTATTTGAAAGATGACCCTCATTTCCTGGGGGTGGTCTACGATGAGTCGCTCTTGGTGCAAAGCCTTTTAGGAACCACGATCGAGGTGCCGGGGCACGACAAAATTCCGGTTAAACCCTATTACGTCGACACCGCCCAGATGAAGCCTGAAGCGGCCTTTGGCGCGGTGGCCGACAAAATCGGCCAGTTGGACGGCTATTACCGCAAATATAACAAGCGCCTGGTGCTGGAGACTCTTTTCCCTGACTCGAGTTTTGTCACGGCTCGCGGCGGCGCGATTTGGGCGGTGAAATTCCTCAAAGAGAATTACAACGATCTGATGACCATGATGGCCGAAGGCGCGGCCCGGCAGTACCAGAAGGACGGTAAAGGCCACGACCGCGGCTTGCAGTTGTGGGCCTGCGTCGATTTGTGGTATCTGGAAACCTTCCCCAATGTGGCGGAGCACGGGTTGGGCCAGTCGGCGGGCGGACGGCAGGGGCATACCCCGGATGAGCTGTATGAGAGTTTGGTATATGCGTATGAGCGGGGTTATGACGCGGCCTATGTAGAAATGGCCAAGGGCTTGATGGATAAACAGTGGAAGTTGACCGCCCATGGCCAGGCGGTGGTGAAGTTCAACGAGTGGCGCCAGAAGCAGCCGGCCCGAACGGCTGACTGGCGGGTGGCGCCCCAGGCCCAGCTTACCGTCCGACGGTTTCCTTCAGGCAACCCCGGGGGGCGTTTGGCCAAATTTTTGGATATGCGCTCCTATGGCAGTAAAAATTATCGCTTCAGCACCTGTTTGTCGCCCATACGGCGGACTGGCGCTCCGGCGGCCAAAACCGCCGCCGAGGCCAGCGCCGCCGAATATTGCGTTATGGATTTGGAGTGGTGGGGGTGGTTCAGGGCGATGACGGGGCCGGGGGCGCCGAAAACCCGCCACGAGCTCCAGATGTTGAAAACCCAGTTGGATGCGTTACGAGTGGACGGGGAAAAAGTTGAAGGCGTGGAGAAAGCTAAAGGTGCGGGAAACAGTGAAAATAAGGAAGAAGGCGAGGGCCTGGGAAAAGCTGAAGCGGTTTTGGAAGAATTCGCCGGCACGACTTTCAATTCCATACCCGGCGGGGAGTTTCTGGACATGTTCGGCGTCGAGCAAGTGAAGAAATTGAGAGGAGAGGACTACCAGACCCTGTCCGCTCTGCCTGAAACCAAATTTGTCGATCACACCGCCCCGCCGCTTCCGGCCGGGGATGACCAGTTTGATTTCTATTCCTCCGGCCAATATTAACCCGGCAACCGAGAGCGTTTGGTTCTCGGCCGCTGAAGTCCAGTGATTCCGGGCTTTGGCGAAATCACGGGTACCGCTTATTTTGTTGCTGGAGCAATAAGTAGTCGCCATCTTACGCCCCTTCTCCGGCCGTTCTTGACAGGGGAGGGGGCGTGGACTATCATAAACTATAATTTCTTTCCACCAGAGAGGCGAAAATAATGGGCGGCGTGGGTGTTTGGGAACTGGTCATCATTCTGGTCTTGGTGCTCGTTATTTTCGGCGGCCGCCGGATGCCGGAGTTGGGCCGCAGCCTGGGCCTGGCTCTGGCCAACTTCCGCAAGGCCATCAAAGGCGAGGATTCCGAATCCGGCCACAAACCCGACCCGGGCCGGCCGAATCCCGCCGACGATAAAGATAAAGAGAATCGCTGAAAGGCCGAGGGCGCGCCATGCTGGGCATCGGTTGGGGGGAAATGCTGGTCATCGGGCTGGTGGCCCTCGTGGTGGTGGGCCCCGACAAGCTGCCGGAAATGGCCCGGACCATCGGCCAGCTGTATGGCCAATTGCGGCGGGCGGCCGATGAGGCCGGCCAGGCTTTTTCCGCCGAAGTCGATCTGCTGAACACCCGGCCCGATCCGGCCGAAAAGGCACGTCAGGCCACCCCGGCTCAACCCGACACCGGCGACCAGGCCCAAGGTCCAACACCGGCCGCGCCTTTGCCGACGGAGCGCTTCTCTGAAGAGGAAGAGGGGCGGCCGGCCCATCCGTCACTCCTCCCCGCCTCCGGTTCGGCGCCGGCCGGATTGCCCGACGACCCTTCGACGGCGAAGGGCCAGCCGGCCGCGGCCGAATCCGACGAGTCCCCAGCCCATGACCGAACCCAAACCTGAAACCACCGTCAATAGGGAACCGGGCCCCGGGTCGGCCGAAAAGCCGATGCCCGGTGATCGCGTTCAATCCCCGGCCTCCGGCCCGGAGGGTGGAGGCCTTTTAAGTCACCTGCGGGAACTGCGGAGCCGGATCATAAAAACCCTGGTGATCATCGCCTTGGGCTTTGGGGCGGCTTTTCATTTTTCCGAGAATTTGCTGGCTATCCTGGTCCGGCCGATCCAGGCGGTTCTGCCGGCGGGGCAAAAACTCATTTATACGGGGCTACCGGACGGGTTTATCGTGCACCTGAAAATCGGCTTGTGGGGCGGTGTTTTCCTGACGGCCCCCCTATGGCTTTATCAGGTGTGGGCTTTTGCGGCCCCCGGCTTGTACCGCTCGGAGCGCCGCCAGGTGGTCGGTCTGGCCCTGTCGGCCACAGTTTTTTTGTTTCTGGGGGCGGCCTTTGGCTATTGGCTGGTCGTGCCCCTGGCGTTCAAGTTTTTTGTCGGGTTTTCGGGCGACCTGTTGACGGCCCTGCCGGCCCTGGGCCCGTATTTTTCATTAATTATGGCCCTCCTTTTGGCCTTCGGCCTGGTTTTCCAGTTGCCGTTGGCCATCCTTTTTCTGGCCGATCTGGGGCTGGTCACGGCCGCCGCGCTCACCAGGGGCCGGAAATACGCCTTGCTGATCATTTTTATCCGGTCCGCGGTCCTGACCCCTCCGGAGGTCATCAGCCAGTGTCTGATGGCTTTCCCCATGCTGGTTTTATATGAGCTGAGCATCAGGCTGGTGGCCAGAAAAGAGCGAAAACGGGCGGCCAAATCTGACCCGCCTGGGGGAGGATGTCGGGCCGGGGATACTTGACCAAGGCCCGCCGTCGGAGAAGGCCGTCAAGACCCCGACCCCGAACGAAACCCGTCCACTTAAAGCTGATATGCATGGCCCCGTTTCGCTTGCCAGCCAAACGGGGATTTCATGTTTTATGAAACACTCCAGTCTTGTTGTGGGCGGTCGATTTCGGCCTCCACGATCACATGGTCAGCACTTGATCACCGCGTTATCTATCAGCCTTGCCCCGCCGAACTTCACCGCCAGCCCGATGAAAATTTGACCCTGTAACGTCGGCCCGGTTTCCGCCAGGTCGGGGAACGTGTATATTTCCGCGTAATCCAATCGAGCGAGCGGCTCTTCCCTGATGCTTCGCTCGATGGCCGCCAGGAGGGCCGACCGGTCCCGCTGGCCTTCGCCGATGATCATTTTTTGAGCCAGGGCCAAGGCTTTGGACAACGCCAGGGCTCCCCGGCGTTCGTCACCGGACAGGTAGGCGTTGCGGGAACTCATGGCCAGGCCGTCTGTTTCGCGAATGATGGGCATGACCCGGATATCTATGGGCAGAAACAGGTCCCTGGTCATACGGCGGATGACCTGGGCCTGTTGGCCGTCCTTCTGGCCGAAATAGGCCCGGTCCGGCCAGGTGATGCCGAACAGCTTGGCCACCACCGTGCTGACGCCGCGAAAGTGGGTGGGGCGGGATCGGCCGCAGAGGATTTGCGTCAGCGGCCCCACCACTTCCACCCGGGTGCAGTCGCCCTCCGGATACATTTCCGGCACCGGCGGGGCGAAAATCAGGTCGGCGCCCAGTCGTTCGGCCAGGCGGAGATCGGCGTCCCAGGTGCGGGGGTAGGCGTCCAGATCCTCGGTGGGGGCGAACTGCGTGGGGTTGACAAAAATGCTGACCACCACAAAGTCGTTTTCCGCCTTGGCCGCGCTGATCAGGGAACCGTGGCCCGCATGGAGGGCCCCCATGGTGGGCACCAGGCCCACCGACCATCCTTGGTTTCTGGCCTCTTGGATTTTCGTTCTGGCGTCAGCCACGGTTTTCGCTATTTCCATGGTTCGTCTCCGATCAGGGCCCGGGCCGGGACGATAGTGCCGGCGGCCCGCAGGATATTGACCCGCCGGCTGAACTTGCTCAGCGTGATTTCGGCGAAACCCGAAATCACGGGTCGAATATGTTTATTGGCCGGCGCAGTAATATGCCCGGCGATTATGGCACGCCGGCCGGCCGCTGTCAACAACGCCGCGCTGACGCCGGCAGTCGGGCAGAAATCGCATTTTGGCCCGGCCGGCGGCATTTGACAAAAACGCCTTGAGTGGAGTACGCTTAATGTATCAAACATTTCAGGCTTTTTATCAAAGCCGGAGAGGAGTTTTGGAATGAGTCAATGGATCAAAAGTAACGATGTTCTGGGGACCGTCAATCGCGGCACCCCCACCGAAGCCGGGCTGTGCACCCTTTGCCGCGCCGATTGTCAGGGGAAGTGTGAAACCTGGTTATCATGCCTCACCGGTCGGGCCACCTTGTATCCGAGGGACTTCAGCCTGGTCACCGCCGGCAGCGGCAACGTGACCCCCATCGGGGTCAGCTACAACGCCTTGCGGGTCATGGGCTATCATTACGGCTCCCAAGGGTCCCCGGACTCGGCCGCTTCGGGGGATTCGATGTTCAACGAGGTCGCGTTGGAGACGGCGTTCGGTGCCCAGGACCAGATCCGCTGCCGTTACCCCTTCATGACCGGCGCCCTGGGCTCGACCTTTATCGCCGCCAAATACTGGGATTCCTTTGCCGCCGGCTCGGCCATTTGCGGGATACCCATCGTGGTCGGGGAAAACGTGGTGGGGGTGGACCGGGAGTCGGTGATCGAAAAGGGGCGGATCAAAAAAGCTCCGGAGATGGAACGCCGCCTGGAAAGCTATCTCAGATACTTCGAAGGCTACGGGGCCATTATCGTTCAGTTGAACGTGGAAGACGCCCGCAACGGGGTGGCCGAATTTCTGGCTGAAAAATACCCCGACCAAGTGGTCATTGAACTGAAATGGGGCCAGGGGGCCAAAGACATCGGCGGCGAAATCGAAGTGGGCACTTTGGAGTACGCTCTCTTCCTGAAGGAGCGCGGCTATCTGGTGGACCCCGATCCCACGCTGCCGGCGGTCCGCAAGGCGTTCGAGCACGGGGCCATCCGAAGTTTCGCCCGCCACAGCCGGTTGGGCTATCTGGAGATCAGCGGATATGACCAGGTGCGGGAGACTTTTCTGAAACAGGTGGCCCATCTGCGCGGCCTGGGCTTTAAGCGCATCACCCTCAAAACGGGGGCCTATGGCATGCTGGCCCTGGCCCAGGCCGTGCGGCTGGCCTCCGAGGCCCGGCTGGATCTCCTGACCATCGACGGCGCCGGCGGGGGCACGGGCATGAGCCCCTGGGACATGATGGAGCAGTGGGGCATCCCCTCGATCCTCCTGCACGCCAAGGCCCGGGAGTACGCGGCCCTTTTGGCCTCCCAGGGCCATCGGGTGGTGGATCTGGCCTTCGGCGGCGGGCTGGCCCGGCCCAGCCAGATCGCCAAGGCCCTGGCCTTGGGGGCGCCGTACACCAAAATGGTCTGCATGGGGCGGGCCATGATGATCCCCGGATTTCTCGGATCCAATATCGAGGGGGTGCTCAAGCCGGCCAACCGGGCCAAGGTGAACGGCAACTGGGACCAGTTGCCAAAGTTTGTGGCCGACCTGGGCCGGACTCCGGAGGAGATTTTCAGCGGCTACCACGCCGTGGAACAAAAGCTGGGCCCGGAGGCCATGAAGGAATTGCCTTTCGGCGCCGTGGCCATGTGGACTTTGGTGGATAAACTGGCCTGCGGCCTTCAGCAGCTTTTGGCCGGGGCCCGCAAATTCAAGATCAGCGAGCTTTCCCGCGATGATCTGGCCGCCGCCAACCGCGAAACGGCCCGGGAGACGGGTTTGCCGTTCATCACCGAAGCCCAGGATGAAATCGCCCGAAGGATATTGACCGCCCGCTGATACCAATCCGACGCCCAGCCGGCCTTTGATGGTCGAGGCGTTTTTCCTTTTGAAAGACCGGCTGAGCCGGATCTTTCAAAAGGATCGGTATGGGCATACAGCGGCGGGGCGGGAAAGACAAGGGACAGCCACCCGGTGACCAGCCAGGCCGGTTGTTTGATGAGAGACTTGACATTCCGTATCCAATGCAAAATATTTAATGGCTGGTCCATATCCAGTTAAAGGCCAAACCCAAGAAGCCGGAACCCCGTCTGGGATTCCGGCTTCGGTTTTTATGCACCCCGCGTTTTTACAGATTGGATTGGTTGTCCTGCGTGGCGGAGAGGAAGGGGGAATCATACTGGCTGTCGCGCACGTTGATCATGTCCTCGACCTGACCTTCGGCCACCAGTTGCTTGTATTGGGCGATATAGTTCAAAGCCCGTTGGTGATAGCCGGAGTCGGGATAGTATTGGATCAGGCCCTGGAAGCGGTTCATGGCCGCGGCGTAGTCTTTGCGTTTGTAATAGAATTCCCCGACATAAAATTCGTGCCCGGCCAGGTTGTTCTGGGCTTCGGCGATGCGGGCCTGGGCCATGGCGGCGTATTGGCTGTCGGGATACATCTCCAAAAGGCGGGCCATGGTCTGGATGGTCTGGATGGTGGGGGTCTGGTCGCGGTCGATGCCGTGCATCCGCATATAATAGCACATGCCCTGCTGGTAAATGGCATAGGGCACGGCGTCGTTCTCGGGATGCAGCCGTTCGAAATCCTCATAGGAACCGAGGGCTTCGACATATTTGCCCTGGAGGTATTGGGCATCGCCGAGTTTGAGTTCGGCCACCACGGCGTATTTGCTGTAGGGGTATTGATCCTTGAGTTGCTGCCAGAGATTGGCCGCATCTTTATAGTCGTCGGCGTCCATGCGTTCCTGGGCGTCGGCGGCCAGCACCTGGGGTGCGTCCTCCCCGAGATCCTTGTCAGAGCCTGAGGTATAGCCGAACCATTGGCCTATGGTCTTGGTAAATGAGGTCGACCCGCCGCCGCAGCCCGTCGTCAAGCCCAGGGTCGCGGTCAGAATCAACACCAGCCCCAGGCTTTTTGCGAAATTCATAATGTTCCTCGAGTGGCGAAAAAAGCTGGATCACAAGTCGGACCCGGATTTCGTTCAGGGTCCGACTCTGGAGACAACATGGAATTATAGCACGATTGAGGGTGGTGTCAAATAGTCCTATGGCCAGATCTTACAGATACGGGTCAATAGCGGCTTTCAGGTCGTTTTTGGGGCGGGCGCCGACGATGCGGCCGGCTTCCTGGCCGTTTTTGATAATGACCATGCTCGGGATGGAACGCACCCCGAAGCGGGACGGTACGGCGTGGTGTTCATCCACGTTCATTTTGGCGATAATCAGGCGGCCCTTATATTCGCCGGCCAGTTCCTCCAGCACGGGGGCCACGGCCTTGCAGGGGCCGCACCAGGGAGCCCAGAAATCCACCAGGATCGGGGTGGCGGCGGCTTTCTTCACCTCATCCTCGAAGCTCATATCGGTCAGATTCAAAATGGAAGACATGGTGCATCTCCTTTTTTCAGGAACCTTCGAAATGGCCGTTTCGGAGTTCAGACCCCGGAACCGGCAAAATTCAGAGATCCCTTGGGTTGCCAGTAACTGGCCGTTGTGATAAAAGTAATCAGTCCGGCCGAATCCGCAACCTCCCTCTGGAGGCGGAACCCGCCGCATCTGTATAAGCTTAGCCCCCTTGCGTCC
>JAVBTP010000038.1:0-3952 GCA_031556115.1 Candidatus Adiutricaceae bacterium | reverse complement strand
CCCAGGATGCCCCCGCCGATGTCGAAGATGATTTCCCGCATGGTCATGCCCATGGGCACTTCGGCCAGACCGGTGTGCCGCAGCTTGCCGGTGAGGGCAAAAACCTTGGTGCCCTTGGACCGCTCGGTGCCGTACTGGGTGAACCATTTGGCCCCGTTGTGGATAATGGGCGGGACCAGGGCCCAGGTCTCCACATTGTTATTGTTGGTGGGCTTTTTCCACAAACCCTGGATGGCCGGGAACGGGGGGCGGGCCGTGGGCATGCCGCGCTCACCCTCGATGGACCGCAGGAGAGCCGTCTCTTCGCCGCAGACAAAAGCGCCGGCGCCCTCTTTGATCTTGAGGTGGAAATTCCAGCCCGTGCCGAGGATGTTGTCGCCCAGCAGGCCCATCTGTCCGGCCTGGGCGATGGCCACCTTCAGGCGATGCACAGCCAGGGGGTATTCGGCCCGGACGTAGATATAGCCCTCGTCGGCGCCGATGACGAAGGCTCCGATACTCATGCCCTCGATGACCCGGTGCGGGTCGCCCTCCAGAATGGAGCGGTCCATGAAGGCGCCGGGGTCGCCTTCGTCGGCGTTACAGACCACATACTTTTTGTCGCCGTCGGCCCGCCGGCAGAGTTCCCATTTGATGCCGGTGGGGAAACCGCCGCCGCCGCGCCCCCGGAGGCCCGACTCCTTGATTTCAGCCAGCACCCCGATGGCGTCGTGCTCTTTCAGGGTTTTGGCCAGGGCCGCGTATCCGTCCTCGGCAATATACTCTTCAATATTTTCGGGATTGATATGCCCGCAGTTCTTCAGGGTCACGCGGTTCTGTTTGGCGTAAAAATCGATGTCGCGATATTTGACCGTGGGTTCGGCCCCTTCGTGGCTGCGGTACAAAAGCCGCTCCACCGGCTGGCCGCCGCCGCGAATGGTCTTTTCCACTATTTCAGCCACGTCCTCGGGCTGGACCCGGACATAGAAGATGTCCTGGGGATAGACAATGACCAGGGGACCCATTTCGCAAAAGCCGTGGCAGCCGGTGATGACCAGGTCCACCGACTTGTTGAGGCCATAACGTTCCAGTTCCCGTTCAAAGGCCTCGGAGACGTATTTGGCGCCGGAGGCGGTACAGCCGGTACCGCAGCAGACCATGATGTGGCTGGTCACCCCGCTGTACGGCGCGGCGTTGGGGTTGTGACGGATGGCGATTTTGGGCTTGGCGGCCGTGCGGAATTCTTCCAGTTGGGCGAAATTCTCCAGGCGCGGGAAAACAGGCGGTTTCTTCATACATTACTCCCTTATTTCCGGTATTTGTCCAAAATTTCCGGAATGGCGTCCGGCGTCAGGCGGCCGTGGGTGTCCTGATCCACCATCATGACCGGCGCCAGGCCGCAAGCCCCGATACAGGCCACGGTTTCCAGGGTGAACTGCAGATCGTCGGTGGCTTTGCCCGGCGCCACCCCCAGATTTTCCTTCAAGGCGTCGAGGATCTTACCCGCGCCCCGCACATGGCAGGCCGTGCCCTGGCAGGTGCGGACAATGTGCTTGCCGCGGGGCTCCAGATGGAACTGGGCATAAAAGGTCACCACGCCGTACACCTGGCTGATGGGCACGCCCAGGCGCTCGGCGATGGCTTCCAGAACGGGCACCGGCAGATAGCTATAGACATCCTGAGCCGCCTGCAGAACCGGGATCAGGGCGCCGCTGACGATGTCTTTGTAGCGCTCGAAAATCGGTTCCAGCTTGGTCAGGTCCAAGCATTCACAATGTGCTTGGGGATTGGTACTCATAAGTCTAATCCTCCTCTTTATAGTGGGACATCACAAAATACCGGAACGGACGGAAGGCCCGCCGCCGGCCTCAGATCTCGACCCATCGCCCCGCCTCGGCCGGACAAATCCGGACGGGCGGCGCCCCTCTCGCCACACGCAACCATGGGGTCAAAAAACCCTGGCTGAAAACGCACCTCCACTCCCAGCGGGAAAGAAGTCCCTCCCTCTATGAGCGGCCGCCAAGTATGTGTTTTTACGATTAGCGGCAGTATACCCTATTTCTCCTTCAAGGTAAATAAAAATTTAATCCCACCCGAGCCGGCCCCCCCATCGGCCCGTACCCCTTGAAACACAAAACCCCGAGCCGTAGCCGGGGTTCGACGAATCCTTATTGGCCCGCCTGGGGATGATTTTTTTCAAAACACCTTTTCAATAAATGGCGCCCTCGCCGTTCCGTCGCCGGATCGTCTTACATGTCAATTCCGCTTCCAGGACACTCGCGGGCCGCCCTTGCGCGATCGCCCATAAACCTCCTCGGGGCTCAAGTAGCCGCTTTCCACCAGAACCCGGCCGAGGTTGTCCCGGTCCACCAGCACCGGAGTCAGGAACACGCTGGGCACCTCCAGGCTGCCATTGAAAATCCGCCCGTTGATTTCCCCGTCCAAGGGCTGGTTTTCGGCCAGTTTCACGGCCAGTTCCATGGCCTTGGCGCCCAGAAGCCTGGTGTCCTTGAAGGCGGTCATCCCCTGGGTGCCGGCCAGGATGCGCCGGGCCGCGGCCGCTTCCGCGTCCTGGCCGGTGACCGGAACCCGCCCGGCCAGGCCGTGGGCCTCCAGAACCCTGATGGCGCCTTCGGCCATCAGATCATTGGGAGCCAGAATGGCCGCCGGGGTCACCCCTTTAGCCAGAACCGCCTCGACCATGGCCTCGGCCTCGGCCACCACCCAGTCGACGACCGGACCGTCGGCGGCCACGGTGATCTGGCCGGGCTTGATCAGGGGCTCCAGAACCTTCATGGCCCCGGTTAAAAGCAGACGGGAATTGTAGTCATTGGGGGCGCCGCTCATGAGGATATACGGGCCCTGGGGGGCCCGGCCGGCCAGAAAACGGCCCTGCATTTCCCCCACCGCCTCACTGTCGAAGGAAATATACAGTTCAACCGGGACGTTCAAAATCAGGCGGTCATAGCAAACCACCTTGACCCCCTGGTCCTGGGCCTTCTTGACAATGAAGGCCGCCCCGGCCGCGTCATGGGAGGTCAGAATCAGGACGTCGGGATTTTGCGCCAGAAGCTTGCCGACCTGGAAGTTCTGCCGCATCTGGTTGTCTTTGGCCACTTCCACCGCCAGGTCGACGCCCTTGGCCTGGGCGTAATCCCTCATGGCCGAAAGGTCACGGGCCCAGCGTTCCCGATCCGAAGGCAGAGAAACCGCCACCAGGGGGCGGCGGCCCTCGGCGGACCAAAGCTCCCCAGCGGCGGTCGGAAAAAGGATCAGACAAATAATGACCAATAAGATGGCCGTGCGCATGGGCTCACCACCAGGCGCGCCGGAGAGACCCGGCTGGCGGAAGAAGCTACTCCTCCGAAGGATGGCAGTCGTCCACCACTTCGGCCTTTTCGATGATCACCGGCTCGTTCGGCACGTCATCATGGTAGGACTGGCTGCGGGTCTCCACATTTTCTATGGCGTCCACCACGTCGAAGCCTTCGACCACCCGGCCGAAAACGGCGTAGCCCCAGCCCCGGGGGGTTTCGGAGGTGAAATTCAGGAAGTCGTTGTTCTTGACGTTGACGAAGAACTGGGAGGTGGCCGAGTGGGGCTCGCTGGTGCGGGCCATGGCCACAGTGTAATGATCGTTCTTCAGCCCGTTTCGAGCCTCGTTTTCGATGGGCGCCCGGGTTTCCCGCTCGTTCAGACGCTCATCCATCCCTCCGCCCTGGATCATGAAACCGGCGATGACCCGATGGAAGACGGTGCCGTCATAATGGCCGTCTTTGACATACCGGACAAAGTTTTCCACGGTCTTGGGCGCGGCCTTCGTATCCAGTCTCATAAGGATGTCGCCCTTGGTGGTTTTTAAACGCACATACATCATGGCAGGGTCCTCCCTGTGCTCAAATTTCACCGCCGCCGGCCCCGAGCCGGCGGCGGGGCGCGGTCATTTCGGGGGACCGCTCAAAAGCGTGGCTTT
>JAVBTP010000108.1:0-7122 GCA_031556115.1 Candidatus Adiutricaceae bacterium | reverse complement strand
ACCAGGTGGGCGACAAGTTCGACCAGGCCGCGGCCGAGGCCGCCAATTTCTGTCGGGAGAGCGGGGCCCGGTATGTGCCGCCCTATGACGACCCGCTGGTCATGGCCGGCCAGGGGGTGCTGGGGGATGAACTGATGGTGGGCCCCCACCGGCCGGACGTGGTTTTTCTCCAGATCGGCGGCGGAGGCATGGCCGCCGGGGTGGCCACGGTCATCAAGACCTATGACCCGGGCGTCAGGATCATCGGCGTGGAGGAGGCCGGCCAGGCCTCGATGAAGGCCGCTTTCGCGGCCGGGGAGCCGGTGACCCTGGATCATGTGGACGTGTTTTGCGACGGTACCGCGGTCAGGCGGGCGGGGACCCTGACCTTCGGGGTGCTGCGCCATCTGCTGGACGACCTGGTGACGGTGACGGTGAGCGAGGTTTCGGCGGCCATCCAGAAATTCTGGCAGGAGGCCCGGGTGCTGTCGGAGCCTTCGGGCGCCCTGGGTCTGGCCGCCGCCCTCCAGATGGGGGAAAAGCTCAAAGGCCTGAAGGCGGGCATTATCCTCTCCGGCGCCAATCTCGATTTCAGGCAGTTGGCCCAGATTTCCCGGCGGGCCGGGGCCGGCACCGAATCCCGCCAGCCCTATTACCAGATCCGCCTCGACGAGCGGCCGGGGGCCATGCTGGGCATAATGAAAACCGTGGCCCCCCTGGGCCTGAACATCACCTACCTCATGGTGGGCCAATACGATCGGAACACGGCCTATCCCATTCTGGGATTCGACGGCCCCCCCAGCCAGACGGCCAAACTGGAAAGCGTCCTGTCCGCGGCCGGCTATGACTTCCGGGACGTCTCCGACCGGGCGGACCTGACCTTTCGGGTGGCCCCCTTCCAGCCGCGCCTTTTCAAGCGGCCCTTTGCCGCCATACTCAATTTTCCCGAACGGGCCGGCGCCCTGACCGAGTTTCTGGACCGGCTCTCCCCCGTGGGCACCATTTCCTATTTCAACTACGCCCACACCGGCGAACAGGTGGGCCGGGCCCTGGTGGTGTTCTCCTTCGAATCCGACGAAAACCGCGAAAAATTTCTGGTGGATCTGGAGAAAAAAGGCCCCCACCACACCCGCCTGGCCCCGGAGACCATCGAGGCCCTGGGCGTGGATTATTGGCAGGACAAGGTGGACCTGTGATCCCCGACCCGGCGGGCAATATTTGGGAACATTCCCAAAACGTGCGGGAACTCTACGCCCGACGGGCCCGGGGGGAAGGCGAAATGGACGCCTCGGCCCAGGCGGCCGGGATTCTGGCCCCCTTCATCCGCCGCTCCCCCGCCCCGCCCCGCCTGCTGGACGCCGGCTGCGGCGCCGGTTACCTGTGGCATTCCTTCGCCAGGCGCGGCCTGGCCGTGGAATACTTTGGCCTGGATTACAGCCCCGGCCTCATCGAGATCGGCCGACGCCTCCTGCCCGCCCGCGGCCTGGCGGCCGAGCGGCTGACCTGCGGGGCCATCGAGGATATATATGACCAGCGCTATGACCTGGTGGCCCTGCTGAACACCCTGACTTTTTGCCCCGACTTCCGGGAGCCCCTGGACCGCCTGGCCGGGACCCGGCCGGAGGTCATCGTCATCCGCGACAACTTCGGGCCGGAGACGGTCATCCGCTGGGAGATCGACGGCTATCTCGACCCCGGCTTCAACCACCTCAAAGCTTATTGGAACCAGTGGTCCACGGCCGAAGTGACCGGCTTCCTCAAGGAATACGGCTACACCTGCGCCCCCATGACGGACCGCCGCACCCGAGGCCAAATGGAGTTGGTGGTGGATAAGCCCTATTACTGGTCGTGGCTGGTGGCCGTCCGGTCCTGAAAGCCCGCCGCGTTTCCCCGAGCATTATTAACCCGGCCGTTGGCGAAGTCGGTTCTCGGCGGCGGAGCTTCGGCCGGGTTATGGCGCCGGCCAATAAACATATTCAACCCGTGGTTTCGCCAAAGCCCGAAACACCGAATTTGGTCGTCCGGGAATGAACATGTTCAGCGGGCGGCATCCGGGCGGGCCCCGGGCGATAGCCCCGGTTGGCATCGGGCGGCGGTTGGAGTACAATAGAATGTACGCGCGACCGGGCGGTCGCTTCAAGAGCAACCTGAAAGAAACCGGAGCTTCTTTATGACCGGAAGAATATGGACCTCCCTCGCCGGCCTCCTCCTCGCCCTCGGGCTCTGGGGCTGGAGCGCGCCCCTGGGCGCGGCCCAGGTCAACGTGACCGTGCCTCCTGAAAATACGGTGGCCGGCCCCCGGGTCCTTTTGGGGGATGTGGCCTTTATCGATCTCATCGACCCGGCCGGGGCGGAGTTGGCCCGGCTTCTGGCCCAGATCGACCTGGGGGCGGCCCCGGCCCCCGGCCAGCGCCTGGTCTGGCGGCGGGCCCAGCTGGAGCAACGCCTGTCGGCCAGCCGGCTGAATCTCTCGGAAGCGGTCTTTTCCCTTCCGGAGGAACTGGCCCTCACCAGCCGGGGGCAGGAACTGACCCAGGGCAGTCTGCGTCTGGCCCTGGAGAGATACCTGTCCGAAACCGAGCCCTATCGCAGCGGGACCTTCCAGTTGGCGGCCGTCAACTTCGGCAGCCTGCCGACCCTGCCTCCGGGGAAGATCGGCTACCGTTTCGTGCCCCAGGCGTCCTCCAATCCGACGTATCTGGCCGGCAACTTTTTTTTCGCCGTTGACGGCCAAGAGGCCGGCCGCGTCCGGGTCACCGCCCAGATCGACCTGACCACCCCGGCTCTGGTGGCCACCCGGGCCCTGGCCAAAGGCCATGTGCTGGAGGAGGAGGATTTGAGCCTGACGCAAGTGCCCTACGCCCAGGCCAAAGGAGCCCTGACCGATCCGTCGCTGGCCGTGGGCCAGACCCTGAAAGCCGCCCTCACCGCCGGCGAACCCGTCCGCGACCGCAATCTGACCAAGAGCATCATGGTCAGACGGGGCGACATGGTGACCATCATCGCCCAGCAAGGGGGACTGACCGTCTCGGCCTCCGGCCAGGCCCGACAGGACGGCGCCCTGGGCGACACCATCGGCATCGTCAATCTCAACAGCAAGAAGGTGGTCAACGGCCGGGTCATCGGCCCCAACCAGGTGGAGATCATTTTCTAACCCCCCCCCGCGGGTCACCGCGCCGCCTCCCCCGGCCGCAGGGCCCGGAGCGCGTTCAGCACTCCCTGCTCATCCCCGCATTCCACCGAACCGATCCGGATGTTCGGCTTGGTCCGGCCGTGAAAGTCACTGCCGCAACTCAAAGCCAGGCCCAGTTTCCGCCCCTGGTCGCGATAAAACCGCGTTTGCTCCACGGAATGGTAGCTGCTGAAAGCCTCCAGCCCGGCCAAGCCTTGCGCGGCTATTTTTTTCAAAAGTCCCGCCTCCTCTTTGACGTCCCGCCCCGGATGGGCCAGAAAGGCCACGCCTCCGGCCTCCCCGATGACGGCCACCGCCTCGGACAGGCTGATATATTCCACCGGATAATGGACGGGCCGGCCGGGCGAACAGAAATCCCAGTCGAAATGCAACAGAGGGTTGTCGCTCCGGCGGCCGCCTGGGAAATACGGGGCCAAAAGGGGGTGGGACCGGTTGCGGGGGTCGGCCAACACCACTTCGGCCACCGTTTCCCCCCAGATCACCCCGTTGGGCGCCAACCGATGGATCCGGTCCCGGTCAAGGACCAGGCCGAGCTTTTCATAGGCCGCCAGCTTGACTTCCCCCAACACCTGTTCCCGCTCGATGACCGATTCTTCAACGGCCGAGAGTCCGGGGGATTGGGGATCGATCCAATATCCCAATACGTGCAGCCACACCCCTTCGAAAAAACAATCCAATTCAATGGCGGGGATGAAGCCGATCCCCGCCCGCCCGGCCAGGGCGGCCGTCTCCGCCACCGCCCGGGCGGTGTTGTGATCGGCCACGGCCATGGTCCGGATGCCCCGCCCGGCGGCCAGTTCCACCAGTTCCGCCGGCCCGTATTGCCCGTCGGCGCTGGCCCGTGAATGGATATGCAGATCAAGGCCGGCCACATCGCCTCCGGATCAATCGAAACCGGCCCCGGCCGAAACCGGCTCGCGGGGGGCCTGTATTCATAGTAGCCGCCCAGACCCGCAAAATCAAGGCCGTCCCGGCCAGCAATTTTCAAAGTAGCGTAGCCGGCCTGACGCGGCCTGGCCGTAGCCGGGCGAAAAGTGCGATTTTCGCCCGGCGGCTGGCTTGGTCGCCCCCCAACCAGTCGCTTCGCTCCGTCATCCCTCTCCGGGGATGACCACTATATTCAATTCCCGACTACTTTGAGAATTGCGGCGTCCCGGCCGCGACCCTCCTTGAGGTATACATCAAGTTGTTTATGGAAAAAATGAAGGCAACAGTCAAAAAACCGTAAAGTTCCGCTTGAGGCAAACCGATAGATAAATATGAGAAGTCTCTCAAGGGCTTTATTATGGATCCGGTGGCTAAACATATTCATTCCCGGCCGACCAAGCCCCGGTGATTTCGGGCTTTGCCGAAATCACCCTGAATAAATTTAGCCGGCGGGTCAATACCTTTGACCGCCCCGGCCCGGGTGAAAACGCGTTTCGGCGTTTCGCGCGGGAATTTTCGGCGGCCACGGGGCCCGATCATCCGGGGACAAGGAGGCCCTTTGGCGAGTGGATTCGCCAGTGTCCAAGGAGGAACGTATGGCTCTGATTATCAACAACAATTTAATGGCGGCCAACGCCACCCGAAACCTGGGGGCCACGTTCGGCAAGCTGTCCACCAGCGTCCAGCGCCTCTCCTCGGGCCTCCGGGTCAACAGCGCGGCCGACGACGCCGCGGGCCTGGCCATCCGCGAAATGATGCGCGCCGACATCGCCGTCACCGAACAGGGCATCCGCAACGCGGCCGACGCCATCAGCCTCATCCAGACCGCCGACGGCGCCCTGGCCGTCATTGACGAAAAACTCACCCGTATGAAGGAACTGGCCGAGCAGGCCGCCACCGGCACCTACACCACCGTCCAGCGCGACATCATCAACTCCGAATACCAGGCCATGGCCAAGGAAATCGACCGCATCGCCAGCGCCACCAACTTCAACGGCCTGAAGCTGCTGGACGGCTCCCTGGCCAACCAGCACGGCGGCCAGGGGCTGAAGGTCCACTTCGGCACGGGCAACAACGCGGCCGAGGACTATTACTTCGTCAGCATCGGCGACGCCCGGGCCACCAGTTCCACGGGCCTGCGGGTCGGGGGCGACGCCAAAAACGACATCTGGGCCCAGGGCGGGGCCGCCGCCAATTACGGCCGGGCCGAGGGCTGCTGCGCCGGCGGGTTCAGTTCCCTCACCAGCGCCGCCGGCTTCACCTCCGGCCAGGCCTTTTCCTACGGCTATAACTGGGATTGGCAGGCCACGGACGAAACCAAGCTGGCGGGCGGCAAATACACCGCCGGCCTCTGGCGGGTAAGTTCGGGCGACAGCCTGCAAGATCTGATCAGCCGGGTCAACCAGGGCACCCAAAGCCGGGTGGGCATCAAGTTCGACGCCGCCACCACCTCGGCCAGCGTGTTGGGCGCCAGCCGGGCCACCATGTCCGCCTTCTCCGTCTGCGTCGGCAACGAGGCCTACTACTGGGGGTCGGCCGCCGCCGTGAAGGACCTGTACGCCAACACCGGCAAGGCCGTGAACGCCGTCACCGGCACCGCCACCAACATGGGCTACGACCTGGTCAGCGCCATCAACCACAACGCCAAGTCCGACTTCTGGGCCATGTGGGACGACACGGACAACACCGCCTACGTCTTCTCCAAGGAAGGCGGCGACCACAACAACCTCGCCGCCTGCGAGCAGGGCATCAAAATCGACAGCGCCACCACGGCCGCCACCGCCCTCAACCAGGTCAGCTTCCTCAATGTGGCTTCGAACACCACCGCCAGCGCCGGGGCCACCTTCAGTCTCGGCGGCGAACTGTGGGGCGCCATGCAGGGCGTCCAGACCGCCGGCGACCGCAACCCCGTCTGGAACGTGGTCTTGAACGGCCGCGACGTGGGGGCCGGGCGCGACCTGTGGATCGCCAACATCGGCGCCGCCACGGCCAACAACCTCATCTCCTCGGGCCGGGGGGTGGGGCAAGGCGGGTTCCAACTGGTCGGCATCGGCTCCGCCACCACCAACGTCAACGGCCTGGACCGCGCCAGCTTCAGCCAGGTGCAGAACGCTTCGGACGCCCTGTGGAAAGGGGCGGAGATCCGCACCCAGTCCAGTGCCCAGGAAGCCCTCGACGCCCTCACCGAGGCCATCGTCAAGAAGGACAAGATCCGGGCCGATTTGGGCGCCATGCAGAACCGGCTGGAAAACACCATGACCAACCTCGAGATCCAGGCCGAAAACCTCCTCTCCGCCGAAAGCCGCATTTCGGATGTGGACGTGGCCACGGAAATGACCGAGTTCACCAAAAACAACATCCTGAGCCAGGCCGCCACCAGCATGCTGGCCCAAGCCAACTCCCTGTCCAGGCTGGCCCTGAACCTGATGACGTAAGTGACTTCACCGGCTTGAAGGGGGAGGCCCGGCCTCCCCCTCCCCCTCCCCGCGCAAACTTCAAGTGTTTTACGCGTTCGGTCTCTTTTTATCCCCAAAAAAGCCTCAAGTCTTCCATCAGCCAAACCGATACGTTGGGTGAGATGGAAATCGACTGATTTGTCAATCCGACCTGGTCCCGAGGCTCAGGATTGGCTGGGGCTGATTTTCAGGCAGGACGCGACGCCGGTTGGGCTGACGTTCGCGCTCCGCCCGTCCTCCCAAAGTACCGTTCGGTATGTTGGGGAGGACGGGTGGCGGAGCGCCCTGGCCGCAATAAAACAAGCGCATTTCAGCCCGGTCACGGAAGGCCGGGCGGGAAACTCCAAAAACCGCCATCTTCAAGGAGGATCACCATGGCGTTAATGATCAATAACAATTTAATGGCGGCCAACGCGGCCAGAAATTTAGGCTCCAGTTTCAATAAACTCGCCACCAGTGTCCAGCGCCTCTCCTCGGGCCTCCGGGTCAACAGCGCGGCCGACGACGCCGCGGGCCTGGCCATCCGCGAAATGATGCGCGCCGACATCGCCGTCACCGAACAGGGCA
>JAVBTP010000010.1:0-4903 GCA_031556115.1 Candidatus Adiutricaceae bacterium | reverse complement strand
CATGACCGATCCCATCGCCGACCTGTTGACCCGCATCAGAAACGCCCTCATCGCCCGCCACGACCGGGTTGATGTGCCGGCCTCCAAGATCAAGGTGGCCATTGTCCGCATTCTGAAAGACGAGGGGTTCATCAAGAACTTCAAAGTCTCCAAGGACAACAAGCAGGGCATGATCCGCGTCTTTTTGAAATATTCGGATCGCAACTCTCCGGTCATCAACGGGCTGGAGCGCGTTTCCAAACCCGGTCGCCGCGTTTACCAGAAGGCCACCGATATCGTGCCCGTTCTCTCCGGCCTGGGGGTGGCCATTGTCTCCACCTCCTCCGGGGTTATGACCGACAAGGAAGCCCGTCGCCAGAACATCGGCGGCGAAATGATCTGCCAGATTTGGTGACAGGGCTCCCGGCCCACAATAGATAAGGGCCGCTTCGGCGGCTGGGGCGGGCCCCGCTTGACGGCGGCGCCCCGGCGGCCGGAAGGGCCGGCCCGCGAAGAGAAGGTACAGTATGTCCAGAATCGGGAAAATGCCCATAACCATTCCCTCGGGCGTCAAGGTGGAATGGCAGGCCCCGCAGATCAAGGTCACCGGGGGTAAGACCACGTTGGCCCGCAAGCTTCATCCCAATATCTCCCTGGAGGTCTCGGGCGATTCCATCACCGTGGCCCCGGTTGATAATTCCAGCGAAGGGCGGGCTCTGTGGGGCCTTTCCCGCACTCTGGTCAACAATATGGTGGTGGGTGTCTCCACCGGCTTCACCAAGGTCCTGGAAATGACCGGTGTGGGCTGGCGGGCCGAGGCCGACGGGCAGACCCTGAAACTTTCCCTCGGGTTTTCCCATCCGGTGAATTTTCCGCTGCCCCAGGGCATCAGCGCCCAGGTGGACCCCAAGACCTACAAGATCACCCTGACCGGGGCCGACAAAGAGGTGCTGGGCGAGGTGGCGGCCAAGATCAGGGCGATGCGCAAACCCGAACCCTATAAGGGCAAGGGCATCCGCTATGCGGGTGAGCATATCATCCGCAAGGTGGGCAAGGCCGGCGGCAAGTAAGCCGGCGGCGTTCGGTCGGTGAAATTTTTCGTTGCCAAGGGGCCCTCTTTCAGGTACTATTGAAAGATTCGCCGGGTGACGGCCAGGTTTCACTCCCTCCGTTTCCCCGCCCGGGGATCGGTTTGGATCGGCAACATTCAATTCGCCGCCACATGGCGGGTTGAACTGAAGATATTGAGGTGGCTTATGGCTAAGGCTAATGTCCGCATCGCCTCCCGTCTACGGCGGCAGGCGCGGGTTCGCAAAAAAGTTTTGGGCACCGCCGAACGTCCGCGCTTGTGCGTTTTCCGTTCGTCGGCCCACATCTACGCCCAGGTGATTGATGACGAGAAGGGGATCACCCTGGTGGCCCTCTCCTCCCTCAGCCCTGGTTTGAAGGATTCCCTGAAAGGCCTGAAGAAATCCGAGGCGGCCAAGGCGGTGGGCCAGGCCATTGCCGAAGCGGCCAGGAGCCAGGGCTGCCAAAAGGTGGTCTTTGACCGCAACGGCTTTCTGTACCACGGCCGAATCAAAGCCCTCTCCGAGGGGGCCCGCGAAGGCGGCCTTGATTTTTAAACGTTTCGCGCCGGATGACGACCGGCGGCCGTTGACTGACGGCCTCGGCCCCTTGCCGAATGATTCGGTGGCCGGGGTGAAAGTACGAACCAATTACAAGCTTGGAGGGCTCGCGTGTACCGGCCGGAAGCAGAAGAACATAATTTAATCGACAAGGTGGTCCACATCAACCGCGTGGCCAAGGTGGTCAAGGGCGGCCGCCGGTTTTCCTTCTCCGCCATCGTGGTGGTGGGCGACGGCCGGGGCCAGGTGGGCTTCGGTCTCGGTAAGGCCAATGAAGTGCCGGAAGCCATCCGCAAGGGTTTCGAGCAAGCCAAGAAATCCATGATCAAGATCGACCTGACCGGCACCACCGTGCCCCACCAGACCGTGGGCCACACGGGAGCCGGGTCGGTCTTGCTGAAGCCGGCGGCCAAGGGCACCGGGGTCATCGCCGGCGGGGCCGTGCGGGCCGTGGTGGAAGCCGCCGGAGTTCAGGATATCCTGACCAAGGTGCTGGGTTCCAACAATCCCCACAACGTGGTCCGGGCCACCATGGCCGCTCTCAAGCAGATGCGCCGGGCCAAGACCGTGGCCGCCGAACGGGGTATCCCGGCGGAGCGTTTGCGGGTCTGATCGGGCCGGGTTCGGCGTGTGGGGGGCGGACGCCCTCCGGCCGGCCGGCTGGTCGAGGCGGAAAGGGGCCGGCGCTCTTCGCGGGCGGCCGGTTGGTTTCCGAAACAAATAGGAATATGGTGGATGGACATGGACAAGGAAATTAAAATCACCCAGGTGCGCAGCACCATCGCCTGCGTTCCCAAGCATCGCCGCACGGTGCGGGCCCTGGGGCTGCGCCGTATCGGCCATACCGTGATTCAGAAAGACAGCCCGGCCATTCGGGGTATGATCAACGCCGTCAACTTCCTCGTGAAGGTCGAAGAATAAGAAGGTTGGAAATGGATCTGCACACTCTCAGCCCTTTGCCGGGTTCCAAAAAAAAGACGAAACGCGTCGGTCGGGGCGAAGGTTCCGGCTGGGGAAAAACGGCCGGCCGCGGCCATAAGGGCCAGAAGGCCAGGAGCGGCGGCGGCGTGCACCCCGGATTTGAAGGCGGCCAGATGCCTTTGCAGCGCCGTCTGCCGAAGCGCGGCTTCCATAATATTTTCAAAAAGACCTACGCCCTGGTCAATCTGGGGTCGCTGAAGACTTTTGCCGCCGGGAGCGTGGTCGACGCCCAGGCCCTGGTCGCGGCCGGGCTCATCCGTTCCGACGGCCTGCCGGTCAAGCTTTTGGCCAAGGGGACTCTGGACCGGGCTCTGACCATCAAAGTCCAGGCCGCTTCGGAAAAGGCGGCCGCCTTGGTCCGGGAAGTCGGCGGCACTCTGGAGATTAATACTCTGTAAGCGCGTCATAAAATAACACCCGTTATTTTATGGTTCAATACCAGCGATCAGGCGCAAGGCGGAGTTCCGGCGGAACTCCCGCCTTGTGTTGTCAAGGTCGGCGAGGAACGATAGTGGCATTAGGCGGCCTTGAACATCTTGGCCGGGCGCCCGAGTTGCGTAAGCGTCTCATTTTTGTGCTCATCATGCTGGCCGTCTACCGCATCGGTGTGCACATCCCCACCCCCGGGGTGGATACCGTGGCCCTGTCCGAGTATTTCCGGCACTTCAAGGGCACCATCCTGGGTCTGTTCGACATGTTCTCCGGCCGGGCCCTCTCCCAGTTTTCGGTTTTCGCCCTGGGCATCATGCCCTACATTTCAGCCTCGATCATCGTGGAACTCCTCACCGTGGTCTGGCCCCATCTGGGGCGGCTGAAAAAAGAGGGCGGCCAGGAGGGGCGGCGCAAGCTGACCCAATACGCCCGTTACGGCACGGTGCTCCTGTCCCTCTTCCAGGGTCATCTCATCGCCATCGGGCTTGAGCAGATGCAGATCAGCGGCCACGGCGTGGTCATCGAACCCGGCGTGTATTTCCGGGTCATGACCATGGTCACCCTGACCGCCGGCACCGCCTTCATCATGTGGCTGGGCGAGCAGATCACGGAACGGGGCATCGGCAACGGCATTTCCCTCATCATCTTCGCCGGTATCGTCGAGGGGTTGCCCAGCGCCACGTTTCGCACCATCGACCAGGTATCCTCAGGGGAAATGTCCATCATCGCGGCCTTGGTGCTGGTGGTCGGGATGCTCCTGATCGTCGCGGCCGTGGTTTTTTGCGAGCGGGCCCAGCGCCGGATCACCGTCCAGCACGCCCAGCGCATGGTGGGCCGGCGGCTGATGAAGGGCGGCCTGACCCATCTGCCGTTGAAATTGAACCCGGCCGGGGTTATCCCGCCGATTTTTGCCAGTTCTCTGATCATGTTCCCGGCCACTTTGGCCCAGATCATGGGCAACGAGATGTTCCGGATGGTCTCGGATTGGCTCGCTCCCGGCAGCTGGATCTATAACCTTCTGTATGTGACCCTGATCATCTTCTTCTGCTACTTCTATACCGGCGTGACCTTCAACCCGACGGACGTGGCCGAAAACATGAAAAAGCAGGGCGGGTTCGTGCCCGGCATCCGGCCCGGCGTCCGCACCGCCGAATATATCGACCGGATTTTGACCCGCATCGTCATGTGGGGCGGCCTCTATGTCTCGCTGATCTGTCTCCTGCCGACCTTTGTCAGCCGGTATTTCCATGTGGACTTCTTCTTCGGCGGCACGGCTTTGCTCATTGTGGTGGGCGTGGCCATCGACACCATGAGCCAGATCCAGAGCCATTTGATGAATCAGCATTATGAGGCTTTCATGAAGCGGGGCGCCGGCGGCGTCCGCAATAGCGACCCCAGTTACGGGCCCACCGGGCGTATCCGGCGATAGGGACGTGCGGAGGAAGATTGAGTGAAAATTTTTCAAATTTTCACTCCGGCTCGGGCCACCGGCGATAGGGGCGTGCGGAGGAAGATTGAGTGAAAATTTTTCAAATTTTCACTCCGGCTCGGGCCACCGGCGATAGGGCGTGCGGGGGAAGGTCGAGTGAAAATCAGCTTGACATTGCGGCTTGATTCGTGTAAGAATGCCCGTTTAGCTCGGAAAATCACCTTTCGTGCGGCGATATTGAAGGGGTGGTAAAGCCTAAAGTGGCGTTTCGGCGATTTTTTTAGTAATTCAAGTCGGTGAGATCGAGGCGAATCAGATCGTCTTCCGCCGCTGACCAGGGAGGTATGAGCATGATTATCATTCTTTTGGGCCCCCCAGGCGCGGGCAAGGGCACTCAGGCCGGAGCCGTCGCCGAAAAGTATCATATCCCCCACATTTCCACCGGGGACATTTT
>JAVBTP010000074.1:0-5338 GCA_031556115.1 Candidatus Adiutricaceae bacterium | reverse complement strand
CCGGAGGCCCCGGCCACGGCCGAGTTTCCGGTCCTGACCATCACCCCGACCCAGGCCAACCTGGTGGTCGGTCTGGCGCGGGACCGGTCCGGCCGGGAACTGGAAATCAGGGTCAATGTCTATCAGCCCGAACCGGCGGCGGCGCCGACGCCGGTGGTGGTCTATATTCACGGCGGCCGCTGGTTGGAGGGTGATTACCGCTGCGAAAACCTCAGGCTGGGCTGGTCTGAAAACAGCTCGTTTCGGGCGGCCATGTCGTTGGTGAGCCATGGGTTCGCGGTGGTCACCGCCGGATACCGCACGAGTGACCAGGCTCCCTTTCCGGCCCAGATCCATGACGTGAAGGGGGTGGTCCGGTACCTGCGGGCCCAGGCCGGCCGGCTCCATCTCGACCCCCGGCGGATATACGTTTGGGGGGAATCGGCCGGCGCCCACCTGGCCGCCCTTTTGGGGGTGACCGAAGGGCGGCCGGAATTGGAAGGACGGGTCGGCGGCCGGGTAAAAATTTCCAGCGCGGTCCAAGGGGTGGTGGAGTATTTCGGCATGACCGATCTTTTGGAACTGGCTCCGGACAATTATCGGCGGCCCTGGCTCATCAGCCCCGCCGCGATGTGGGAGCAGGCCGATTCGCCTTCATCTTCACGGGCCGCCCTGATCGGTTTCGCGGGTGAGGGGGAGGGGCTGGGAACACTCCGGGGACATCTGGGGCCGGCCCGCGCGCCGTATCACAATCCCGGTTCCCCCTACCAGGCTTTTTTGCGGTTGTTGGAACTGGCCACGCCCCTGAATTTCGTTTCGTCAACCACCTGCCCGTTTTTCATCGCCCAGGGCGGGCGGGATGAGCGGGTGGCCCCGGCCCAGTCCTTCCGTCTGTTCGAGGCTTTGACCAAAGCCGGAGTCGAGGCCTATATGATGGCCTCGGCCCAGGCCGGGCATGGCCGTCTGGGCGCGGCCGTGGATCGGGCGGCCGTGGATTTTCTGATCGACCTGGCCGGCCGCCGTTGATTTTTTGGAATAAAAAAACCGCCCTGCTTGGCCAACAGGGCGGCGGTCTCTTTGGGTGTCGGGACTGTGGCAGCCCCATTTTCGAGGGCGGGGGCTCTAGTGGAGCAGCCCCCCCGGAGTCGAAATTGTCAGGTTCCGGGTCCGGGCTTCGTTCAGAAGCTGGCCCAGATGGGCGGCGCCGGCCGATTCAGGGTAGCACTCGGTAATAATTCCCAAAAATTTGATGGTCTCGGCAATAACTTCATGGACCAGGTCTTTTTGCTCCATCAGTTCCCGGCGCATGGTCTCGATGACCGGGCCGAGGTAGCGGAGGATCCGGGCCGCGCTCCGGGCTTCGCCCTCGTTTTTCAGATTCAGGCTCGGGCCGGTGTAGTAGTGCCGTCCGGCGTCGGCGGCCACGATCTTGGCCAGGCCGATGAATTCCTCATTACACGTTTCGCGGTCGGATTCCGAGGTCGCCCCCGAAGTCCGGTCGGCCAGTTCGACCATGCGGGCCAGGGCCGCGGACACGGTGTTGAATCTCACAAAAGCCTGGCTGAGGTGGTCGATGACCTCCGGTAGGCTGGTCATCTGGTCGCGGGCTTCGGCCAGGGCCTGGATCACTTCCAGGGGCACTCCGCTCACCGTTTCGGGGGCGGTGGCCAGACCGCCGGCCAGAAGATGGCTAAGGGCGTTCAGTTCCTGTATATCATGGGCGTTCATCATGATCGTCACCTTGTTCCTTATATCTTGGGCGCGTCCGCGCGGTTAGCCGTTGAGGAGTGACAGGGCCATCTGGGGCAGGCTGTTGGCCTGGCTCAGCATGGAGATGGCGGCCTGGGTGAGGACCTGGTTCTTGACAAAGGTGGTCATTTCCGTGGCCATGTCCGCGTCGGAGATGCGGCTTTCGGCGGCCTGCAAGTTCTCGCAATAGATTTCCATATTGGTGATCGTGTTTTCCAGGCGGTTCTGATAGGCGCCCAGGGTGGCCCGGATCTTGTCTTTCTTCTCGATGGCGGCCTGGATGGCGTCCAGGGCTTCCTGGGCGGAGCTCTGGGTGCGGACTTCCGCGCCGGCCCAGTCGCCGTTGGCCGCGTTCTGGATTTCCACGAAGGACTGACGGTCGAGACCCAGCATGTTATTCACCGCGCCGGTCGAGTTCTGGCCAAAACCGTACCCGGTCCAGGCGCTGCCCACGTCGGTTCTGATGTCGGCGTCCTTCTGGGGCCCGACGTTGAGGATCCACAGGTCGCGTTCCGCGCCCACGTCGCGGCCTTCCAATCTGACGCCCCACGATCCGTACCCTGTGGGTATGGCCTTCAGGGTGCCCCAGTTTTGTCCGCCGTTGTTGAAATAGGTGCCCGCGCTCTGGCTGCTTTCCACTTCGTCGTTATACCACATGATCTGGCGGTAATGGGAGGCGCTGGTCCTGATATTGCCTTTCTGCTCGTCGCAGGCCGAAACGTCGTGCTTGTCGCCGCCTTCTTTGGCAAAGACGTAGAGCGTGGTGTAGCCTTCGCGGTATTCACCTTCTCCGCCGGTCTCCAGCCGCGCCCAGAATTTGCTGTTGGGGTTGGAGTTGATGGCCATGGCCAGGGCGGAAATGGCCCAGGTGTCTCCCGTGGTGGCGGTCGTGCCCGTGGCCGTGGTGTAGGAACTGACCATGTTGAAGGCCACTTTGTTGACGTCGTTGGTTTCCCGGCCCAGGGTGGCGCTGCCGATATAGTATATTTCATTGCCGATGCAGACCCGGTGCGCGGCACTGGCCGCGTTGCCCGCTCCGCCGACCAGTTGATTGAGGGTGACGCCGGCTGAGAAGTCGATGCGCACCCGGGCCTGGGTGCCCTGGTTGACCGCGTCGAGGAGCTGCTGCAAGGTGGCGCCGGAACCGACCTGGTAGGCGCCGGCGATGTAGCGGCCTTTTTTCAGCTGGGTGTCGGTGTTCTCTTTCCAGTCCCAGTTATAGCCGTAGGAGAAAACCTCGCCCGAATGCCAGCCGGGGACCGGTTCGTTCAGGCTGGGAATGCCGCCGCCGCAGCAGCCGGCCGTGTTGGGGCCGTCATTGGTGCCCACTGTGCCCCAGATATCATTTTTCGCGTCACCGCCGATGCGCAGGCCGCTTTTGGTGGTGGCGCGGACGTCGCCGATTTGGATGAAGTAATAGTCCTCGGCCGGATTGTTGCCGGTGCCGAAGTGGATCTTGAGGCCCTTTCCCTGGTGGATGGCGCTGATGGAACCGTCCAGGAGCTTGACGCCGTTGAATTCGGTGGCGTTGCCGATGCGGTCGATCTCGGCGGCCATGGCCTGGTATTCGGAGTTGATGATTTCGCGCTGCACGGTGGTGTAGGTGCCGGTGGCGGCCTGTTCGGCCAGCTCTTTCATGCGCGTCAGCTTTTCGTCGATGACGGCCATGGCGCCTTCGGCGGTCTGAAGGAGGCTGATGCCGTCGGCCGCGTTGCGGATGCCCTGCTGCATGGTGGCGATGTCGGACCGCATCAGTTCGCGGATGGCCAGGCCCGCCGCGTCGTCGGCCGCGCCGTTGATCCGCAAACCGGAAGCCAGGCGGGCGGTGCTGGTGGCCAGGCGGGCGTAGGTGTCGCCCAGGACCCTGGCGGTGTTGGCGGCCATCATATTATTGTTTATTACCAGACTCATAATCCACCATCCTTTTGCGTGCCGAAAACTCGAAACCGGCCAATCCTTGAAGGAGCGTCGAACTTCCTTCAATACTCTTATCGGATTATCTCGGGGGTACTTTTATTTTTTTCAAAAAAAATCTAAATTTTTTTGAAAAAGACTTTAGCTTGTGTTTGAGCATGTTGATTACAGTCTGTTTTCCATCATCCAGCTCCGGAGCTTCGCGGTCGCTTGACGGGTTAAAGGGAGTTGGGGTACAATCGAAAATAAATTGATTAGTCATGGCGCCCTTTCCTGTATCAGCCCCGTCTTTCGGTGGGGGTGGTGAGGATGTGTTTTAAAGGGCGAGGTGGGGTGTGAGGGGGGTGGCTATGTTGAAGCCATTGATAGTGGTATGGGCCGCGTTGGTTGCGTTGGGAGCGGGGGTGGCTTGGTCCGCTTCGGTCACGGACGGGATAAAAGCTTATGAAGAGGAAGATTTTAAAAAGGCTTATAATATCTTTGAAAAAATAGCGACCGTGGAGCGGTCGCCGGTGGCCCAGATTTACTTGGGTATGCTTTACAATGACGGGCTGGGGGTCTCAAGAGATCTGGTCGCAGCCGAAGAACATTACAGCGACGCCATGGTGAACCCCAAAAGCAGTGAATATGAAAAGAACTTTTCTCGAGTCCTGCTTGGCACAATGTATGCCCGGCTGGATATGGTAGACGCGGCCAAGGCCATGTTTGACCACGTAACCCCGGCGGAAAACAATTCAAAATTGGCCCGGGGGCTGGCCCAAGGTTTGGAAGAAATTAGTTACGCCGTATATCGTCAAGAGATCAATAAAGCCCAAAATGCGCATCAACTGGGCCGGCAAACATCTGAGCAAGAGGCTCGAGAGCAGAGGCTGAAAGCCGACCAAGCATCGCAAGCGCAGGAATTAATACGTCTTCAGCAAGAAAACATCGAATTAAGAGGCGCGCTATTGCAGGTTCAAAAAAAGAGCGAGCGCCAGGAGTATCTGGAGGTCGTCCGTCAATCGGCATTTCTGTCGGCTGTCGTATTTCTGACTCTCGCGCTGGCCCCACGCAAAGGGCTGACGTGGTGGCGCGCGCTGGTCGGCGGCATTTTCCTTAATTTGATTTTCTTTGCTTGGCTGGCCTTTAAGCCCAATAGGCCGCCCTGGAACTCTTGGGACTACACAGGAAAGGCCCCGCGCCAATGATCTCCGCCGACGGAAGAAGGCGAACGAATTCCCCGGTACCCTCAGCTTCAGATGTAACTCGAAGCCACCGGCTTTAGCCGGTGGTCCCGTTCACGTATTTTGTGGCCGGAGTACTCACTAAAACCAGATACTATTTATTGTAAGGCGCTCTAATCGAAGAGGGTGGGGCGGGCTTTGGGGCGGGCGTGTTTCAGCTTGGGGGTGACGTCCTGGCAGAGACCGGCCGGCACCAGGGACCAGAAGGGCGACGGCCGGCCGGCCAGAGGCTGGCCGTAGAGGCGGCGGCTCGCGGCCCGGGTCAGGTAGAGGCGGTCCTTGGCCCTGGTCAGGGCCACGTAAAACAGGCGCTTTTCCTCGGCTTCGCGGGCCGGGTCGCCTTCCTCGCCCGGGGCCAGATAGGGACAGAGCCCCTCTTCGGCGCCGATGACGAAAACCAGTTTGAACTCCAGCCCCTTGGCCGCGTGCATGGTCAGGAGACTGATCCGGTCGGCCGTCCAGTCCAGGCCGTC